>JBEEMU010000379.1:0-4922 GCA_041192485.1 Bacteroidota bacterium
ATTTTTTTAGTTTAAAAAAGTAGTTTCAACTAAAACAACAAACAGTCAAACCTTTTTTTTAGGGAAATAGCTCAGTTGGTAGAGTACACGTCTGGGGGGCGTGTGGTCGTCGGTTCAAGTCCGGTTTTCCCTACAAATCCTCTACTTGTTTTGCACAAGTTTTACTATTTTCGGGGCATAGCTCAGTTGGTTCAGAGTATCGCCTCGACAAGGCGAGGGTCGTTGGTTCGAGCCCAACTGTCCCGACCGAATTTAAAAGCGCGTATTTCTCTGCGGAGAAATATGCGCTTTTTCTTATTCCAAAGTTAAATTATACTTATGAGAATTAGGTTTGCGAGAAGTTTGTTGTTTAGTTCCTTTTCGAAACCTTATGGTTTGAGGTTAGCCAACAAGCAGATAATTCCGTAAAAAATTATAAAAAGATGTATCTTTGTGGTTTAATTTTTAGTAATGAATTGATAAATCTTATGCAACAAGACCGCTTACCTTTCTGGTTTGCACTGCTTTGTTTTCGCGCTTCTTGCAAGCCTTCAACGCCGAAAACACCCGTAGAGTTAAGCAATTCGGTGGGTAAAACAAGCGAGAATGAGCGCGACATGAGCATAGAAACGCGGTTTAATCCGCCTATTAGCTTTGTGCGGAAAGCCGTTGATAGCCGTATTCTATAAACAATCACGTTCCTTATCGTCCCCACATCATAACTTCCTAACATTTATGAAAAAAATCATTTTCACACTTTCGCTTCTTTCAATTTTTGGCATTTGCTTTGCGCAAAACGCGGAAAAACGCGAATTAGTAACCGAGCAAACCCTGAAAATAGGCGCACGCGACGAGCAAACACTGTATTATGCTTTTGCAGAAGGCGATCAAATCGTCTTGAATTATACCGTAGATGACGACAAAACCTTGCACGAATTTGCCGTGATTGAATATCCTGAAAACTTAAAATTTAAGGATATTGATAGCAAAAAGACCTTAAATAAGCGGTTTTATGTGGTAAAAAAAGGCATTTTCTCCTTTAAATTAAGCAATAATCAGCTGTTAGTTGCTCGAACCGTGCATTTCACCTTAGAGCGTGTGCCTGCAACCGAGGCACTGCGTCATTTCGATACGACGGTGGAATGGAAAACCCGTCAAGACACAAGCTACGACTACAATTCGGCGGATTGGGACGTGCGCGAAGTGCCTATCACTAAAAAAACGTTGATAAAACAAGATACGCAAGTCGTCAATTTATTCGACAAATCGGAGCGCATTGATGGAATATATGTGATGAGCAGCAAAAACGAAACCGCTATCAGTTTTCAATTGCCGAAAAATAGCTATTCGCCCGACACCAAAAACCCTTATAAAAGCACCGAAACCGTTTCGTGGGCTTATTGGATAGGCGTGGGGCAAGAGTCGGGCAAAGCATATAACGAGCAGAATAAAAAAATGGTCGGCGTAGTGTCGTCTGCTGCCAAACTTGCAGGCCCTTATGGCGTATTAGCGGGTCTGGCTATCGACGGCGTGTCGATGGTGGCAGGCAGTTCGCCGCTTGGCGACAATGTGGTGTATAGCGTCTTTTTTAAAGATCTTACTAATAAAAAAAGTAGAATAGATGCTGGAAATGGCGTGTCGGCTTCCGCCAAGAATACCACAAACTTGCAAGGCGAAGTCAGTATGATGCTCCTCAACGATAATTTGCGCGAAGGCATCGACGTAACCGTTCGAGCGGTAGCAGTGCAAGTAGTACGGCAATATGAAGACAAAACGGTCGTGAAAAACGAGTATATCCCCAGAAATAAACACGCTGTGAAAAAAGCAATTATCAAGGAAGTGAAATACCCTATGGCGCGTTAAACTAATTTAAAAATTAAATTCGACTTTATCATAAAAAAACCGTACCTTTGCGGCGTTTTTAAATAGGTAAGTAGTAGTATATAAATACTGACTACATTGAATTCTGCTAAATAGAGTGTTCTGAGGTAACGGCAACTGTGTTTATTTGCCGCAGACACTTATTAACTTGTATTATTAAAATGAATCTTATCATTCTTTCTCCTGAAAAAGAAATGTTCAACGGCGAAGCTACCTCGGTTAAAGTACCGGGCTTGGCAGGCCAGTTTGAAGTATTAAATAACCACGCGCCCATCATCTCGGCATTAAGTGCAGGTGAAATCCGCGTATTAAACGGCTCGGAGCGCACAACTTACCCCGTAAACGGCGGTTTTATTGAAGTGTTGCATAACCGCGTTTCGATAACTTGCAATTAAATTTTGTAGCCTCTAATTTGCCTTTGCAAAGCAGACATTAGGAATAGATGTTCCTACTTATGCAATATGCAAGCCGACCTAGTAAGTCGGCGGCAAGACAAAATCGATTAAAACATGGTTTTATCAACTCTTATCTCGACTCTTGAACGCTTCGCACCGTCGGCGTATCAAGAAAGTTACGATAATAGCCGTTTGATTGTGGGCAACCTGCAACAAACGGTTACTGGCGTTTTATTATGTTTAGACACGCTTGAAAGCATTGTAGATGAAGCCATAGAAACAGATTGCAATGTCATTATTGCGCATCACCCTATCGTTTTTAGCGGCTTAAAATCATTAACAGGGCGCAATTATGTAGAGCGAGTTGTTTTGAAAGCTATAAAAAACGATATTGCGATTTATGCCTGCCATACCAATCTCGATAATGTGCGAGCAGGCGTAAATGCCAAAATATGCGCTCGTTTAGACCTGAAAAATACGCGAATTTTAGCACCTAAATCGCGGATAATCAAGCAGTTATCTACTTATGTTCCTGTTGATGATGCCGCCGAAGTACGCGACGCTTTATTCGCAGTAGGTGCTGGCAAAATAGGCAATTACTCGGAAACAAGCTTCAATTCGGTCGGCGCAGGCACCTTTAAAGGCAACGATTTGAGCAATGCGCATAGCGGTAAAAAAAATGTTAGGCATTACGAAGCCGAAACAAAAATTGAACTCGTTTTTGAAGCACACCAAGAAGCAGCCGTTTTACGCGCCTTGCATCAAAGCCACCCTTACGAAGAAATAGCGTATAATATCATTTCGTTAGAAAACGTAAATAAAGCCATCGGCGCAGGCATGATAGGAGAGTTAGATACGCCATTGAACGAAACTGATTTTTTACAACTACTTAAAAATCAATTCAATGCGGCTTGTGTTCGCCACACGCCGTTTCTAAATAAACCGATAAAAACGGTGGCTGTTTGCGGCGGCTCAGGCTCGTTTTTACTGCGCAATGCCATTTCTGCAAAAGCAGATGTCTTTGTTACGGCCGACTTCAAATACCACGAGTTTTTCGATGCAGACAATCATCTCGTCATCGCCGACATCGGACATTATGAAACCGAACAATTTACAATCGACCTATTTGAGGAAATTTTAAAACAAAATTTCGTCGATTTGCGTATCCTAAAAACAAATATCAATACCAATTCTGTTCGGTATTTTTAACATTCTTACTAAAAAATAAAATTTTAGAAATATAACTATTATAAAAATGGCACAAGAATTAACCATCAGCCAAAAATTGCAGGCATTATATGCCTTGCAATGCGTGGACTCGAAAATCGACCAAATTAAGGTGATTAAAGGCGAGTTGCCGATACAGCTTAAAGACCTCGAAGACGAACTCGAGGGCTTGAATACTCGTATTCAAAACCACGAAGCCACCATCAAGGGCTTTGAAGGCGATGTAATCAAGCTCCGAAACACCGTCAAAGACTGTGAAACGTTGATTGCTAAATATGAAAAACAGCAAGAAAACGTGAAAAACAACCGCGAATTTGAAGCACTCACCAAAGAAATTGAGATGCAAAAACTCGAGATTCAACTCTGCGAAAAACGACAAAAAGATGCGGGTTTGAAAATAACCGACCGCAAACAACAGCTCGAAGTGACGCGCAAAAAAGCGGAGTTGAAAGCGAAAGAACGCGATTCGAAAAAAGTTGAACTCGAAAAAATCATTAAAGAAACGGAAGCTGAAGAGCGTGAAATATCGACAAGTCTGATTGTTTTGCGTGCGCCCGTAGAAGAGCGTTTGCTGGTGGCTTACGACAAAATTCGGAAGGCTTACCGCAACGGCATGGGCGTAGTGAAAGTAGAGCGCAACTCGTGCGGCGGCTGCTTTAGTAAAGTGCCTGCTCAATTGCAACTCGAAATTGCGCAACGCAAAAAAATCATCGTTTGCGAAGGCTGCGGACGTATCTTAGTTGATGAAGGCATCGAGGCAGAAGTTATTGAATATTAAAAATAAAAAAGCGCGTATCCCTTTTAAAAGGGGTACGCGCTTTTTGTTTATTTATCCTTTATTTGTAAATTTCAGCGATTCTATCTTTATATTTTTCGGTGATAATGCGGCGTTTTAACTTCATGGTCGGCGTAAGTTCGCCCGAATCGGTTGTCCATTCATCTAAAAGCAGGGCGAATTTTTTAATTTGCTCGATATGCGAAAAATTAGGGTTGTTTTCGGCAACGATGCTATCAAACAAGGCTTTCACGCGCTCGTTGCGCATCAAGTCGTTGCGCGTTTCGTATTTAATTTCTTGCTCGCGCGCCCAGTCTTCTAGGGTAGGATAAGCAGGCACGATAAGCGCAGATACGAATTTCTCGCCTTCGCCAACAACCATCATTTGCTCGATGAAAAACGATTCTTTAAACTTCGACTCGATAGGCGCGGGAGCTACATATTTTCCACCAGAGGTTTTGAGCAGCTCTTTTTTGCGGTCGGTTATTTTCAAAAAGGGCTGATTTTTCGGCCCAGTTACCCAGGTGCCGATGTCGCCCGTGAAGAACCAATCGCCTTGCATAACTTCGGCGGTTTTATCGTCGTGTTTGTAGTAGCCGAGCATGACGTTTGGCCCTTTCACCAAAATCTCACCGTCGTCAGCCAGCTTCACTTCACAGCCTTCT
>JBEEMU010000380.1:0-11581 GCA_041192485.1 Bacteroidota bacterium
TTGCCCGACGCGGCGGCTACAAGCGTAAACGCAACTTGCTCGTCTATCGACCCGTCGTTGGCGATGCTTGGCGCAAATCAGCACGCGGAAGCCATTTTTTACAGCAATAACGGGAGTTCAATTTATTTAACAGACGCTACAAATGCTATTTTTTACCAATTAACGAATTGTCACAGCGCAACTTGCGCCAGTATTTCAGCGGTCACAAGCTACGATTTAGTGTTTTCGGCTACAAAACCCGATTTTAAAAATCTCATCGGCGATGGCGCAGGCTGCACCTTTGCTGGCGTAGATTGCGATGCAACGGCTTACCATGTTTTGTCTAAAAAAACGGCTCTTAATGCAGGAGCAGAATTGTATAGTAGCGCACCTTCGGCGGGCAATATTCCTTTTAACAAAATAAATAGCCTCACAAGGGGCGGAACGCCCTTAAATGTGGCGGGGCTTTTATACAATGCTGCCGATAGCTATTTATATGGCTTAGACGACCCATTATTTACAGGAAGCCCAACTTTATACCGTATTGATGCGAATGGAAATGCGCAAACTGTTGCAAATATTCCTACGCCGCCCACGCCAACTACTTATACGAATACCTATATTTTGCCTGCGCCTGTGGCTGCAGTTCCTTCTTTACAAAACCGTAAATCGTTGGTTTTCAGCAATATAAGCACGGCTACGGAAGATGGTCGAGCGTATTTATTGGCTGCTGCTTATAGTTTTGACAAATCGAGCAGCTCGGTTTTCGGCTACGATATTTTAAATTATAATTTATACGTTGCCGAAATAGGGTTGGCCAATCCGAATATTAGTTTTTCTTTTTATGAATTACTTACCAATCAACCAACATTTAGTTGTCAGCATTTATTTGAAGAAAATCTATTGAGTGCTGTCACTTATGCGACGCATTTATCAAACACTCCGCCTACTATTCAAGACTGGGCATTAGACCCTATGGCCACCAAATTATGGGCTTACGACGCTACTGCCGATGCCACAATTAGCATTGCATTGCCGCAAGGCACCGCCATAACAGCCACGCCAGAATGTTACGACGCTGCGGTTGCCAACAATCCAAGTACAGGCGAGTTGAATGGCATACATTTCGCGCAAGATGGCGTTTTATATGCCATAGATGGCGCAACGGGGCGAGCATATAGCATAAATATTGCGAATTGTCCGCCCGATTTGCCCAATCAATGCGCTACAATAAGCACATTTAGCAGCCTGCCAAGCGTGGGTTCGCCGCCTGTTAGCATCGGTTTGACAGCAAATTCGGCTTCGTGCATCACTCGAACAACCCTGCCTGTTAGTTTGCTGCGTTTTGTAGGAACAAATAATAGTTGCGCCAATTATTTGCAATGGGCAACTGTTTCGGAGCTAAATAACGATTATTTTGACCTGCAAAAAAGTATAGATGGGTTGAATTTTGCGACTATTGCCAAAATAGACGGCGCAGGAACAACCACAACACTACAAACCTACGCATTTACAGATGATAATATTAATAAAAATAACTATTATCGCTTGCGGCAAATAGATATAGACGGCACGGCGCACACCCTACCTACACTTGTTTCATTACAAAGCAATTGTATTAAAAAAGGAAAGGTGGGCATAGAAACGGCTTTTCCAAACCCTACTGCCGCCAATATCACTATTTTATATAACGCTAATTTAGCGCAATCGGGCAATGCAAAAACGGTGTTAATAGATGTGTTTGGGCAAATAGTGAGTGAAAAAGACATCGTTTTGCAAGAAGATGGCAATATTATTTCGCTTGATTTAAAATCACTCGCAGGCGGCGTTTATCTTTTCTATCTAAAAGGCGAAAACTGGGTTTCGGAACCGCAGCGAATTATGAAACGATAGGAATAAGCGCCTGCGGCAAATAAACACGGTTATCATTACCTCAGAGTGCCTTATTTAACAGGGTTTCAAAACCGTGATTATTTATATACTACTACTTATTTAAATCAACCCTTCATCTCCGAAGCTAAAATAGCCTGTTTCGGCAATGATTAAATGGTCGAGTATCGCAATATCGAGGGCTTTTGCGGCTTCTTGTAGCTTTTTAGTGATATCTATATCGGCTTGACTGGGCTGCAAATTGCCGCTTGGATGATTGTGGCATAAAACAATTCCGCTCGCAAGGAGTTCTATTGCGGGCTGAAAAACGCGCTTTGCATCTACGACCGTGCCTGCTACGCCACCTTCGCTGACGCGGCGGCGAGCCATCACTTTATTGGCGCGGTCTAAAAGCAGCACCCAAAATTCCTCGTGCGGCAAATAAGCGACATATTGCGCCAAGCAATTATAGGCATCGCGGCTGGCGGTAATACGCGGTCGGTCGCGGACGGGCGTGTCCATGCGGCGTTGCGCCAGTTCGAGTGCGGCGATAATCGTAATGGCTTTCGCATCGCCCATGCCTTTGTATTTTTTGAGCGATTCGAGCGTTTTTTTACTCAAATCGTGCAAGTTATTTTCGCAATCACTCAAAATACGTTGCGACAACTGCACGGCACTTTCGCCCCGCGAGCCGCTGCCAATCAAAATGGCTAATAGCTCGGCGGTGCTTAACGATTTTGCACCAAATTGCATCAGTTTTTCGCGTGGGCGGTCGTCTTCCGACCAATCTTTTATGGAAAGATGCCCATTGTTTTTTTCAGTTTCGTTGGAAGGGGGCGAAGTCATTTTATTTTTTTATACTTGAAAGATGATTTTTTAAAAGCCACATAAGGCACATAAGCACCACATTATTAAATACTTATGTGGTGATTATGTGCCTTATGTGGTTCAAAATTTTAGTTGAATATTTCCAAAAATTACCGTAAAAGCATTACCGAGCCGCGTTTTTCAATGTTTTTTTTATTGGTTTCTTGTGCTTTTATAACATAAACATAAACGCCTTGCGGACAAGGTTTGCCGTTGATGGAGCCGTCCCAGCCTGTGTCAATATCGTTAGACTGGAAGACGATGCCGCCCCATCGGTCATAAATTTGCATAGAATAATTGGTCGTTTTTGTGAAAACAGCGGCGGGTTTGAACACGCTATTAGTGCCTTCGGGTGCAAAGGCATTTGGCATGGCTAAACTGATAGTTTGGTGTGCGCAAACGGTATTCGAGCGGCTCGTAACATTGAATGGCGTATTGTTTGGCGGCAGGCGTACATTTGCGTAAGCTACTACATAATAGCAAGCATCTTGGTTTTCTTCGACACTCGGATTCAGTTTTTCTTCCGTTTGTAAGCTGTTAGCCGTTGCTGTTGCTATTTTTACCGCTCCATTGGCTGTTTTTTTAAAAACATCATAATATTGCACTCTACCAAGCAGATTATCGTAGGCTGTCCAAGTTATTTTATTTGTAAAATTGTCTAACGGCATTACGGAAGCAAAAACGGTAGCTGCATAATTAGAGAAAAAGGAGTGTTGACAACTGTCGATACTTTCTATTTTGTAAAATACCCTGTTTTTATCGATAGCTTGAAAAGCAATATCGGTATGATTAGACGTTACTAAGGGGAGTTGCACCGTGATGACCGAAAAACGTTGATACATCGTGTTATCTTCCGACGAATTTAGCCCAAAACTCGCCAAATCAATATCGGTATTCCATTGCCAGTCTATTCCTACGCTACTATCGGGATTGATAGTCACATTTTTCACATAAATAAAACGGGCAGGTTTTACAATATTGATTGTCACGCAATTAGCATTCGAGACAGCCGTATAACCCGTACCCGCAGCAATTGCTCGGACCGTAAAACAGGTGTTTGCGCCATCAATTAAATTGCCGCTTGTGTATTGCAAAACACTTCCTGCAACAGTATCTATTGGTGCTTCGGCAGCACCGTTTACACTCGACCATATTTGGTATTCTTTCACGCCATTTTCCCAATTATCGTAAGCGTTCCAAGTAAGATTGGCCGATTGTGTACAGCGGTCTATTGCGGTATTTAATACGATATTATGTTGTGGGAATACATTAATGATGCCTGCATTGAAGCAAGTGTCCATCGTGACTAAGGTGTAGCTATAAATAGAGGTATTGCCATTGGCTGAAACGTCGGTAAACTGGGTGTTATTTCTTCCGAAAACGGTGTCGATGGCAACATTTGTGGTGGCGTTATACACGATATAGCTATGCGTTTCGGGGTCGATTCCTGGGTTCCATGCTAATACAACTTGTCCATTTATGACCGAAACGTGATTGATTACGGGCGGCGTTGGCGGCCGATTGTCGAGTGTGTCGGAGTGTAAAACGGGTTGCCCTGCACAATTTGCATTAGTTACTAGGTAGTAAAACCATTGTGAATTATTGCCGTTTGCACCGATATGGGTGAAGGAAGTCTGCGCTGTATTCGGAATATTGGCGAGCAGACTATATGCTCCGCCTGCGGGTTGCGCCCAGATATTATACCCGTTCACGCCGCAAGTTACGACAGGCAGTTGCCAAGTAAGCACCACATCGCCATTAAAACGGGTGGTTGCGCACCGAAGTTTGGGGGCGTTTACTTGCGCATTTATCTGCGGGTTTATCTGCGTAAAGGCGTTAGAAATAATAAAAATGGCGAGGAATGTTTTTAAGAATAGTTTCATATCATTTGAATTGACCGATGATGTGTTGCCAAACGCCCAATAGTTCGCTTAGGTCTTTAAGTGCATAACTTACTTTATCTACTTCTATTAACATATCGTTTTTATAGTGTAAAAACAACCACTTATCGCCAGCTGTAACGGCTCCGTAAATAGTTTGCAAAGGCTCGCCTTGCTTTTCATTCCAAATTTGCGTAGCATACATTTCTGCTACACATTGTGGAATGGCAGCCGTTATAACATCATTCAATGTTGTTGTTTCTGTATTCAAGGAGAAATTGGCTCCTATTTCTATGGCTTCTTTCAGCCATTCGCTCGGCTGTTCGGGGGCGATTACTTTCCCTGCAAACAACTCGACTACGACAGTACGCAGCCTAAAACTTTCAAATTGCCATAGGTAAATTTGGCATAAGATTTTGTATTGCGCTTCGCCATTTTCAGTTGAATTTATGTACTATTTACTTATTCATCGACAACAAAAATTCTTCATTAGTGTTCGTATTTTTCAGTTGTTTTGTTAAAAAACTCATCGCTTCTTCAGTATTCATATCGGCTAAATGTTGGCGTAAAATATACATTTTTTGCATCAAGCTGCGGTCTAAAAGCAAGTCTTCGCGGCGTGTAGAAGAAGCAACAAGGTCGATGGCGGGGTAAATTCGGCGGTTTGCCAAACGGCGGTCTAACTGCAATTCCATATTGCCAGTGCCTTTAAATTCTTCAAAAATCACCTCGTCCATGCGGCTGCCTGTGTCGGTGAGAGCGGTTGCAATGATGGTGAGCGAGCCACCGTCTTCGATATTGCGAGCTGCGCCAAAAAACTGTTTGGGTTTGTGGAGCGCGTTCGCTTCTACGCCGCCCGAAAGCACCTTTCCACTTGCAGGTGCAACCGTATTATAAGCGCGGGCCAAGCGTGTAATAGAATCCATTAATATAACAACATCATGCCCACATTCTACCAAACGCTTTGCTTTTTCCAAGACCATACTCGATACTTTAACGTGTCGGTCGGCGGGTTCGTCAAACGTAGAAGCAACTACTTCGGCGCGAACGCTGCGCTTCATATCTGTCACCTCTTCGGGGCGTTCATCTATCAATAAAATGATTAAATAACACTCTGGGTGATTTTTTGCGATAGCATTTGCAATATCTTTTAGTAAAAAAGTTTTACCTGTTTTGGGTTGTGCAACAATTAGACCGCGTTGGCCTTTCCCTATCGGCGAAAACATATCTACAATGCGCATACCAATATGCGAGCTGCCTTCGCTTAGGCGCAAACGCTCGTTTGGAAATAGCGGCGTGAGGAAGTCGAACTGCACACGGTCGCGCACATCTTGTGGGGTGCGCCCGTTGATAAGGGTAACTTTCAATAGGGTGAAAAACTTTTCGCCTTCGCGAGGCGGACGCACAGGGCCTAATACGGTATCGCCCGTTTTCAAGCCGAAGGCTTTAACTTGTGTGGGGCCAACATATACATCATCTGGCGAAGACAGGTAATTGTAGTCGGCAGAGCGTAAAAATCCGTAGCCTTCGGGCATCAGCTCTAAAACACCTTCGCCTTCAATCAAGCCGTCAATTTCGATGTTAAATAAGGGTTTAGCAGGTTCTTCTATTTTTGGCTGCGTTTCTATTTTTGGCTGCGTTTCTATTTTTGGCTCTTTTACCGATGCTACTGCTTTTATTTCTTTTGCAGCTGCGGGTTGTTGTGCAATGGCGGCTGGCGGCAGTGTATTTGGCACAGCGGTAGGCGGTGCGCTTTGCAACGGGGTTTCAGTTTGTAGTGCTGGCGGCGGTGTAACAGGCGCAATAACTTGTTTTGGTTTTTTTACAAAAACAGGGTCTAATTCGGCTAATCGAGTAGGCTCGCCTTCTAATAGGATTGGCGGCAAACCCTGCGCAAGACGTATTTGATTTTCTTTTTCTATGGCATCTATCCGCTCTTGGCGCTCCTGTTTCAAGCGTTTTCGTTTGTCGGAGGCGCGTTCTCTTGGCTGTCCGTTTTCATCGAGCGCGGTTTCTTTATTCTCCGAACTCGCAGTTTCAGCGGGAGCTTTCGTTTTAATAGGTGGGGCTGCAACTACCGCTATAACTTCTGGCGCAGGCGTTTCTTCGGCTACGATGATAGGTTTTTCTTCCAATTTTACAGCAGGCTGCGGCGTTTGCTGACGCGGCGGCAGTGTATTTGGCACAGCGGTAGGTGGGGCATCTCGCTCTTTTGGCGAGGTGTTTACTACTGGTATTTTCCGCACAATTCCTTCGTTGGCATCTGACGACCCTTTGGCAACCACTTTTTTGATGCGTGGGCGTGGGCTGCGTTCTGTTTTTTCGTCATTAACTACAAGCGTTTCAACAGGTTCCTTTTTAAGGTCGTCCTTTTTAACGTCGCCATTTTCAACGTCGTCCTTTTTAACGTCGTCCTTTTTAATACTTTTATCAACGGTAATTTCTTGCATATCGAGTTCTAATTCAAGAACAGGCTGTAGCAATATTTCGCTTTTTACAGGGGACGGTTTTAGAGGTTTTTTTTCGGGTACAACCTGTTTTTCTGGCTTTTTAGCCACAGGAGCTACTTTTTCCGTTTTTACAGGTGTTGGCTGCTCTTTCTCATTTTTAGCAGTAGGTTCGATAGTTTGCACATCACCTAAAACCTTTTTCGCAATTAGTTTTTTAGGTGCAGCAACTGTTTTTTTGGCATTATTAGCAGAAATGGAGTGCGAACGACTGTTTTTTTCGCCAGCATCAACATCTACCACATTAGCGCGTGCATCATTGATGGCTTGCTGGTCTAATATTCGGTAAACGAGGTCTTTCTTGATAAGTTTTTGGTAGTTTTTTATGCCGACCTTATCTGCTACATCGCGAAGTTCGTCGATGAGCATGGCACTAAGTTTCAGAATATCGTACATTCTTTGTGTGTTAAAAATTGCGAGTTTTGATGACTATTTAAACAAGTGCAATCATGGGGCGATTTTTACTGCTACAAGGTTAAATGAATATCAAAATGCAACTGATTTTGATTGCTTTTTTTAGTATAAAAAATAGGTAAGCGCCAGCGGCAAAATAAACACGGTTATCATTAGACCATATCACCCTATTTAACAGGGTTTCAAAACCGTGATTATTTATAGACTACTACTTATTAAGCCAAACAATACGCATTAAGCAGCATATATAAAAAATAATATGTAGGTGTTTAATTGGCGAAATGGCGAAATATTGCAGGCAGTACAAGATACAGATGCATTAGTTGAATGCACTGGTCAAATTAATAATTATGTGAATGAATAACGGTTATCATTCGCCTAAAACACCCTATTTAAGGAGTTTATTAGACAAGGCATATTAAGCTACGTTTGAACGTACCCAAAAATATAGAAATAGAATATTATAAAGGCACAGTTCAAATGGTTTTTTATAAAAAACTTTATATTTAATATATAGTTTATAGCCGCTTTGATGCCGCAAAGATACGCTTTTTTTTTAATTCGCAAGTTTTTTTTATGCTTAATTTGTTTTTTTGTCAAAATAAATAAAAAAACATCGCTTTTCTGTAGAGAAAGAGCGATGTTTAGATTTTATTTCGGAACTAAGTAAGTTATTTTTCACCCATTTATAGGTAGTCTTTCAAGAGCTAATGCTGTCGGATTCTTGGTTAGTGGTCTTCAGCGCAGCGCACAATTCGAAATCCGTTGAAAAATCGGAATTTTTCTGATACTAATTTTTTTTTGCTGTTTAGGAATGGGTAAAAGATAACTTGGTTAGTTTTACTCGTGTGCGTAGCACGTTCGCGCCAAAATACTTCACAAAACCTGCCCAAGTTATCATTTAGATGTTCCTAACGCCCTGTAAAAATAGGGAATGAAACACTGCCTGAATTTGTGAATTTAGCGTCGCCTGTTTGTTGCAATTTATAGCCTTCCAGAAAGGTTTTCAGCAAGGCATTGAACTCGGCGATTTTGACGTTTCGCGAGTTCGGCTTGAGCGAATAGCCGATATGTTCGACCGTTCCATCGGTTGCCCAATAGACTTTTATCCACATTTTCACGCCCTTGATATTGACATTTTGCTTATCGGCATATTGTTCGAGCGCAAGCATCATGCTATTCCATTTCGTGAACGCCACATCGGTATCGTCGTTGCACACCTCAATAAGTCCTTTTGTGTATAAAAGGGAGAGTTGCTCTAAAATAGCCTGGTCTTCCGAAAGGGAAAAAACTTTGGGCAAATCGTCTTTCTTCTTGGCTGTGACCGCTGCGATAGTCGCTTTTGATTTTGCCGCCGAAGTTGTGGTGGTTGCCTTTGTAGCGGTTTTTGTGGTAGCTACATTATTACCAAAATAGGTGATTTGTAAAGAAATGATGGCACACCAAAAGCCGGAAATGATAGTTGCAAACATGATGGAGCAGAATTTTAATAGTTTGAAGTAGAAAACTATAAAGTGGCTACTCAAAGGGGTGGTATTTGTGCTAATTTGTAATTAAGTGGCAAATGTACGATTTAATTTGTTATTTAGACTATAAAAAAGATAAAAAGTTTCGTTAAATTTTTAGTATAATTCTCTTTTATTTTTATAAACGCATAAAATGACTAATTTGGTATAAAAAAAATGCAAAATAGGATAAAAACCGTACCTTTGCGGCGTAAAAAACAAAGGGTTATAATAAGTGTAGTAGTGTATAAATATTTACTGTTTTGAACCCTGCTAAATAGGGTGTTCTGGGGCAATGATACCCGTGTTTATTTTAGCTTTGCCTAATCTTACGATTTGCCGCAGGCTCTTACATCAAAGTAATAAATGTGCATCGTTTATCCTTTTTTAATTTATCCTTTTTTAATTTAGCCTTTTTTACAAAGCCGTTTTGAACTAACTAAAAAACATGGTAAACGAATTAAAACTTTTTGCAGGCTCGGCCTCGCAACTTCTCGCCGAAGAAATCGCAGACCATTATGGCGAAGCATTAGGAAAGTCGTCAATTTTGCGGTTTAGTGACGGCGAGTTCTGCCCAAATATCCTAGAATCGGTGCGCGGACGATACGTCTTTTTCGTGCAATCTACCTTTCCGCCCTCCGACAATCTCTTTGAATTGCTGCTCTTTATAGATGCCGCAAAACGCGCTTCGGCGGGCTATATCACGGCGGTAATTCCCTATTTTGGCTTTGCTCGCCAAGACAGAAAAGACAAGCCGCGTGTGGCCATTGCCGCAAAAGTGGTGGCAAATATGCTGGAAGCATCGGGCGTAAACCGTATTATGACGATGGATTTTCACTCCGACCAAATTCAAGGCTTTTTTGACATTCCCGTCGACCACATTAAAGGCGAAGCCGTTTTTATCCCATATTTGGAGCGAACGCTCGACATCAATAATGTCACCTTTGCCTCGCCCGATGTTGGCGGCGTGAAACGGGCGCGTATTTACTCCAAATACTTCAAAACCGACCTTGTTATTTGCGACAAGCACCGCGTAAAAGCAAACGAGGTGGCCAGTATGACCGTTATCGGCGACGTGACGGGCAAAGATGTTGTTTTGGTAGATGACTTGGTGGACACCGCCGGAACGCTTTGCAAAGCCGCCGAAGCACTGCTCGAAAAAGGCGCGAAATCGGTACGCGCACTTTGTACACACGGCGTTTTGAGCGGAATGGCTTACGAAAACATCGCCAACTCGAAGCTCGACGAATTGATTATTACCGACACTATTCCGCTGAAAACGGGCCGTCCAAATGATAAAATAAAGGTATTATCGTCTTCCAAATTATTTGCTCGGGCTATCCGCAACACACACGAACACCGTTCTATCTCGGCCCTTTTCGTTAGCGATAGCGACCGTTTTGGTAACGATTAACTAAGAAGGAATGGGTAAAAGATAACTTGGGTTAGTTTTACACGTTCCTAAACATAAATTCAAATGAATATTTGGGCAAACCATATCACTAATTTGACCGACGGACGCTATTTTGCAGCCTATAATGCGGCGTGGATTAGCTTTTGTTTCAATCCCGAATCGCCCGATTTTATTGCACCGAATGTAGCAGTGGGAATTGCGGGTTGGCTCGAAGGGCCACAAATGGCGGGTAGCTTTGGGCGGCAACAAACAGATGATGATATTAGAAATATGGCGGAATCGCTTAATTTACAAGCCGTTGTATTGAATATTGAGCACGATGCTACGACGTTAGAAGACTTGCCTGTTTTTTGGGAAATATCGACCAAACAACTAGATGACGATTTTGAAAATTTGCTTTCGCTTGTCGCAAATAAGGCATTTGCCACCTGTTTTATTTTGCATTTTGAAACCCAAAAAACGACCTTTAACGACTTTTTTGAAACCCAAAAAGCGGCTTTCGAAGCCCTAAAACAGGCAACTGAGCAGGCTTCTTTTTATTTAAAAATGAACTTTGAGGCAACCGATTTACGCTTAATTGCGCAGGAATTGCCGCATTTGCAGGGCATTGTATTGCAAGGCGGCGAAGAGGAAGCTGTCGGCATCAAAAGTTTTGACGAGTTAGATGAAATTATGACGTATTTTGAGTAAAAAACTATACTCGACACGTCAAAATAGTAATATCGTCGGTAAAATAGCGTCCGCCCCTAAAATCATTTATTTTTTGCACCAATTCGCTATTGAAATGAGGTGGCGTGAGGTGTGCGTGTGTTTTTGCGAAAGCATGAAATAAATCTTCTTCAAAAAAGTTATCGTCGAGGTCTTGCAAATCAGTCAGTCCATCGGTGTAAGCCACAATCAAGGCATTTTTTTCGAGATGCAATTCGCCAACTTCGAGCGTCGGGATAGCATCGAAGGCACCCAAAATCGTGCAGCCTTTGTCTAAAAGGGTAATTTCGCCGCTTTGCAGCAAAATAGGCGCATTATGCCCTGCGTTGATATACTGTAATTTGCGCGAATTTGTGTTAAAACGCGCCACAAAAAACGTAATAAATTTCTCGCCCTTTGTGATGCGCTGCACGGCTTTATTCAGCAATTCGATGAACT
>JBEEMU010000381.1:0-3443 GCA_041192485.1 Bacteroidota bacterium
TGTTTTTGTACTCATATTTCTAATGCAATATGCCAGCACACAACAACGCATTAAGTTTTTTCAAAACGAACTAACCAACCTAAATGCGCGTATTTCGGCCTTCCAATTAGCTTATTTATTGGAAGAAAAGGAAGCCGTAAACGATATTATTCGCGATTTAACTCGAACCGAACGCAATTTTAAATTAGGTAAAAACGACCAGTTGCCATAGAAGCCTTCCTGAAATAAAAATTGCTGTATCGGATATTTATGGAAATATAATTTTTTAACCGAACCTTTATAAAATATTAAAACATCTCTTAATAAAATTAAACTTAATAACAGGAAGCACTCAGGGTTTAGGCAATAAATAACATACCCAAATTTTGCAAAAAAATTTGCGCCAAGACAAGGTGCGAAAAACGGGGCATGAACTCCGCGAAAAGCAATGAAAATTGCTTTTTGCGGCATGAACTCCGCGAAGCAGTCGCGCAACCTTACATTTTGAGCAACGCAATATTGGTATGAATGGAGTATAAAGGCAACCCTATTCACATCGCGTGGTCTATGAGATAGTACACGGATTAAAGGGATTGGACACGGATAAATAAAAGATGGCCACGTTAAAAGATAAGTTTCCAAAAATGCCCAAAAGTCTAATGTCCAAAAAAACGTTTAATATCTGAAAAAACGATGCTTATATATGGTATCCGACATCATGGTCCAGGTTCGGCGCAAACCCTATTACAGGCCTTGCAACGGCAGCAGCCCGATTGTGTGCTTATAGAAGGCTCGCCCGATGCGAATGAATTGATTGCAAATGTAGCAAATATAGGCTTGGTTCCGCCTGTTGCGATGCTGGTTTACAACCCAAAAAATTTGCAACAAGCGGCTTATTACCCGTTTGTAGAATACTCGCCCGAATGGGTGGCTATGCAATTTGCGGTGGCGAATAAGGTGTGCGTTGCGTTTATGGATTTGCCGCAATCTATGCAGTTTGGCAATGTGCAAGACCTTTTTGCGGAAGCTAAAATGGCCGACGAGGTGACAGGCGAGGCGGCAGACGGCGATACGATAATTCGCCGCGACCCACTCCGCTATTTAGCAGAGCTGGCGGGTTATACCGATGGCGAACGTTGGTGGGAAGCTACTTTTGAACATGGCGAAAATCCAGAAACCGCTTTCGAGGGCGTGATAACGCTGATGCGCGAGTTGCGCGACCGTTTGACAGGCCCCGAAACGCTCGCCGAACAGCAGCGTGAAGCATTTATGCGGCAAACTATTCGAGGGGCGATGAAAGAAGGGCGTAAAAATATTGCGGTAGTTTGCGGCGCATGGCACGCGCCCGCCTTGCAGGATATGCCGCTGTTTAAAGCGAAAGCCGATGCCGATTTATTAAAACCTTTAAAAAAAATAAAAGTAGAAGCTACTTGGGTGGCGTGGACGTATCAGCGCATCGCTACGTCGAGCGGCTATGGCGCAGGCGTGGCTTCGCCGCATTGGTACAGCATTTTATACCAATATAAAAAAAATGCGGTCGTGCAATGGATGACCGAAGCGGCACACCTGCTACGCCGCAAGGATTTGGAAGCTTCTTCGGCAAACGTGATAGAGGCGGTTCGCTTGGCGCAAACGTTGGCTTCGTTGCGCGGGTTGCCCGTTGCAGGTATCGCCGAATTGAGCGAATCGGCAGTCACAGCTTTGGCGAATGGCAACCCCGAATATTTCAAACTCATTGAAAATGAGCTGATTATAGGCGATAAATTAGGCGAAGTTCCCGTAGAATTGGCCACACTACCGTTTCAGCAAGATTTAGAAGCGAGTATAAAAAAATTAAAATTAGAGCGAAACCCGAAACGCCAACCCATAAATGCGCATTTAAAAGACCCCAAAAAACAGCATTTTATAGATTTGCGGCTCGAAATGGATTTGCTAAAAAGCCATTTATTGTGGCGACTGATGCTTTTGAATATCCCTTGGGGCATTTCTACGCAAGCTAAAAGCAAAACAAAGGGCAGTTTTCACGAATATTGGGATTTGCAATGGCTGCCCGAATACGCTTTGCGCGTGATGGAAGCGGGAACCTGGGGCAATACGGTGGAAGACGCAACGGTCGCTTATTTAAAACAATATTTGCAAAAAGCAGACACCTTGCAAGCATTAGTGACGGTTGCAGAGCAGGTTTTGAAAGCCAATACGCCTGCTATTTTGGCGAGTTTGCTACGCGCTTTGCAGCGAAAAGCGGCAACAACACAAGACGTTGCCCTGCTCATCGACGCGCTGCCGCCCTTAGTAAACATAGTGAGCTATGGCGACACACGCGGCACCGATACCACACAAGTGGCAAGCATCATCGGCGAGTTAATTCCGCGCATTGCCGTAGGTTTGCCTGCCGCTTGTTTGCACATTGTTTCCGACGTTGCGCAAGATTATTTTAAGCGACTGATTGAGCTAAATCGCTGTATTTCAATATTAAATGAAAAAAATTATACCGAAACATGGCGCGACACCTTAGCGAAAATCGCCGTCCAAAACGGTACTTATCCACTTATTAGCGGCACTTGCACTCGCCTGCTTTTCGATGCAAAAGTATGGACAACCGAACAAATCGCAACGCAACTGCACTTCGCCTTGTCACAAGCCCAAGACCCGCATTTATCCGTAACATGGCTCGAAGGTTTTACACACGGGAGCGGCCAAGTCTTGATTTATCATACCGAACTCTGGGCAATTATCGACGACTGGCTTTTCACGATAAACGAAACGCAATTTACTGACCTACTGCCACTTATGCGCCGTGCATTTTCGCATTTCACGCCGCCCGAACGTGCAAAAATGCTGAATTTGGCAATAAACGGCACGGCGAATATTTCGCATAAAGCGGCCCCCGAAACCGATTTAAGAGCCGATTTGGTCGCCGATTTATTGCCAAATTTTCTGATACTATGCGGATTTGATGAAAATATCGCAACGGTTTAGAGTCTGCAACCTAAATAGTCTATCCATCTTAATCCTGTCAGATTGGATTGTCCTGCCTAAGGTGTTGATGTTTTACTTCAAACTTTACATGACATTATCAAGTTTAAACACTATCAAGTTTAAACACTATCAAGTTTAAATACAATCAAGTTTAAATACTATCAAGTTTAAACTATCCGACAGGATTAAATGGATTGATTACTACGGAATGGGCAAAAGATAACTTGGTTAGTTATACTCGTTTTTTGACCCGAAGCGGCGGTAAAAAAATACATCATTAAATATTTACAGATTAGTAGAAAAAAAATCGTATTTTTGCGTCTAAATTTGTGTACTTAAAAATAAGTAATATCTATAAATAAGTATGCGCTATATTGAACGCGGTTAAATAGGGCGTTCGGGCAGCGATAACGGTGTTTATTTCGCTGCAAATGCTTAAACCATTAAAATACAACCTTGTCATCTATCATTCCCATAGTCGTTTC
>JBEEMU010000382.1:0-3149 GCA_041192485.1 Bacteroidota bacterium
TGGCATTATGCTATCCTAAAAGTGCCTATTTTCGCCTTCGTTTTTTAGAAAATGCAGTTCTTGTTTTGCCTTTTACCTTCTTTCTACTCGCTAAACAGCATTTTTTAATCGCATTTTTAACGCCTGCTGTTGCAGGAATATTGGCTACCGTGAAACTGAAAAATGGGCTGAATTTTACGCTACCCACGCCATTTTACCGCTATCCATTCGAGTTTACGGTCGGTTTTCGGCAATCGTTCCTGCTGATTTTCGGCATTTATAGCGTGTCGTTTATCGCAATCGCTGTGGGCAATTTCAATTTAGGTTTAGTCGCTTTAATCGCTTTATCCTTGGTCGCAATGACGTTTTATTTCAAGCCCGAAGCCGAATTTTTTGTTTGGATTTTTGCAGATACGCCCCAACAATTCGTTTTTAAAAAAGTAAAAACGGCTATTTTATATACTTTTATCCTCTTATTACCGACAACTATCGGACTAAGCATTTTTTATTTCGACCAGCTTTTTATCATTATTGGCTGTCAATTTTTGGGTATTTTATTCGTCATTTTGGGTTTATTGGGCAAATATGCTGCATTTCCGATCGAAATAAACCTACCACAAGTGTTTGCCATCGGATTATCGCTTCTGTTCCCACCGCTTCTTCTCGTTTTTATTCCGTTATTTTATCGTCGAGCAGTCAAAAATTTAAGACATTATTAAAATAGGTAAACAGTTACAACAAAAAAATATTAAACAGGTATAAAATGCTGAATATCAGAAATTTATCGAAATCGTATTATCAAAAAAAGGTGCTAAATGGCATCAGCTTGTCGTTTGAAAAAGGCAAAGTCTATGGCATTATAGGGGAGAATGGCGCAGGAAAAACCACGCTTTTCCGATGTATTGCTCATTTTGAAGACTACGAAGGTGAGGTTGCTTGTGCGGAACACCTCAACCTCAAAAGTGTCTTAGGTTTTTTGCAAACTGACCCGTTTTTCTTTGCGAAAATAACGGGACGCGAGTATTTACACCTCCTTTGCCATGCGCGAAATATCCCCGAAACCGATTTTGATGCCCAAAACATTTTCGACTTGCCACTCAATCAATATGCTGAAACCTACTCGACGGGTATGAAGAAAAAATTGGCTCTTTTAGCTATTTTAATTCAAAAAAACGAGGTATTTATCTTAGACGAACCCTTTAATGGCGTGGATATTCAAAGCAATATTTTGATAAAACAGCTTATTTTGCGTTTAAAAGCCTTGAATAAAATCGTCATTATGTCGTCGCATATTTTTTCTACCCTAAACGATACTTGCGACGAATTGCACCTTTTGAAAAACGGAATTATCGTTAAAAGTGCAGAAAAAGCAGGCTTTGATGCCTTAGAGCGTGACCTAATCGGCGTGGCAATAGACAATAAATTGGAAAAATTAAATCTTTAATTTCAAGACAAACGGTGTATTTGCGGGTATTTTTATCGTAGAAATAGTGCTTAATTTCTCGCCTGTCACGACATTTTCAGCAGAATTAAAACCAGCCATGCGCTCCGCAAAGTGTTTACAATCGAGGGTTTGTTCGGCTTTATCGGTATTGATAATCACCATAATGGTTTCCGTTTCGGTGTATCTGAAATAGGTATAAACGCCGTTTGCAGGTACGAATTGCATCAGTTTCCCGCTCTTTAAGCCGTTTGAATTTTTACGAAAGTTCGCCAATTTCTTTACAAAAACAAAGGCTTCGGCTTCTTTGCCTACCAAGTTTTTTTCGTCAAATTTATTGATTTTATCGCCTTCCCAACCACCAGAAAAATCCTCTCGCGCTTCTACGCCGCTCAACGAAGCATAATTTTTCATCAGCACTTCGTCGCCATAATACCATTGCGGAATACCGCGTGTAGTAAGTTGCAAGGCTACGCCCATTTTATAGCGGTTTAAATCCTCTTTTACCACCGAATAAAAGCGTGAAAGGTCGTGATTATCCAAGAAAACCACGTTTTTAAACGGATTATCATAAAGATAATCGACGGCAAGCGTATTATAAACCTGCATAATTCCTTCCGTCCAACCCATTTCTTTTGTCACGCCCTCTTGCAAGGCATAATAAAGCTGAAAGTCGGTGACACCGGGCAGATTTGTCACCTCCGAGCCAGCAGGTTTGCCTTTCGGTATGCCTGCTATTTTTGTTGCCCGATAGCTGCGGCTATCTTTCACATTATTTTTAGCAAAAAACGCTTGAACGCCGATGCCTTGCACCCAAGTTTCGCCGAAAATGCCAAACTTAGGGTATTCTTTAAAAATGGCTTTCGCCCAATAGCCCATAAAATCTTGGTCGGGGTAGGCGTAAGTGTCCACGCGAAACGCATCGATGCCGTATTCTTCAATCCACCAAATATTATTTTGAATAAAATAATTGGCAACTTGCAGGTTTTTTTGATTTAAGTCGGGCATGTGTTTATCAAACCAACCGTCTGCGAGCTGGGTTTTCTCTGTTGCACTGGCATACGGGTCCAACAAGGTTGTAGCGCGGTAGGTTGAGCGTGTAAAGCTGCTCCATTGATGCACCCAGTCTTTTGCAGGCAAATCCGCGTAGAGCCAGTGCTTATTGCCGATGTGATTATGCACCAAATCCATCACTATTTTCAAGCCTTTGACGTGGGCTTCGTCCACCAATTTCTGGTATAAAGCGTTAGTTCCCAGGCGCGGGTCTATTTTATAATGGTCGGTAAAGGCATAGCCATGATAGCTTTCATAAGGCTGATTATTCTCAAAAACGGGAGTCATCCAAATGGCAGTAACGCCCAAATTTTGGAGATAATCCAAGTGATTAACTACGCCTTGCAAGTCGCCACCGTGTCGAATAAAGCCCGAATCGCGGTTGCAGCGCACATCGTTCATCTCTTTTACCACATCGTTTGTTTTGTCGCCATTAGAAAAGCGGTCGGGCATGAGCAAATACACAAAGTCGGCAGACGTAAGCCCTTGTATGCGGTTTTTATCGTTGGTTTTGCGCGTTTTTAGTTCATAATTGATAGTAATTGGCGTGTCTGCCGCCTTTGCGCTTGTCGACGGCGTAAAGGCAAAATTTAGCAATCCTGCCTTCGCTTTATCCGCTATTTCGATAGTCAGAAACGCATAATTCGGGTTTTCGGTATGCAGCACAGTCACTAAT
>JBEEMU010000383.1:0-2786 GCA_041192485.1 Bacteroidota bacterium
GGCGAAAACACATTTGTCATTATGCCGACGGGCGGCGGAAAGTCATTGTGCTACCAGTTGCCCGCAATGATGATGGGAGGTACGGCGTTGATTATATCGCCCTTAATCGCTTTGATGAAAAATCAAGTGGATTTGATTCGCGGCTATAGCCAAAAAGATGAAATCGCACACTTTCTGAACTCGTCGCTCAACCGAACGCAGATAAAAAAGGTGAAACAAGACATTTTAGACGGACATACTAAAATGCTTTATGTAGCCCCCGAAACGCTGACGAAAGTGGAAAACATCGATTTTTTCAGAGATGCGAACGTGTCGTTTGTGGCGGTTGATGAAGCGCACTGTATTTCGGAGTGGGGACACGATTTCCGCCCCGAATACCGCCGAATACGCGAGATGATTGACCTCATCGATGAGAGAATCCCCATCATCGCACTTACCGCTACCGCCACGCCGAAGGTGCGCAGCGACATTGTTAAAACCTTGCGGATGGAAAACTGCAACGAATTTGTGTCGTCGTTCAACCGCGATAATTTATATTATGAAGTGCGGGCAAAAAGCGCGAAGAAAGACCAAGTTCAAAAAAATATCGTCCAGTTTATAAAAGCCAGAACGGGCGATTCGGGTATTATTTATGTACAAAGCCGTAAAAATACAGAAGAAATAGCAAACGTTTTGACCGTTAATGGTATAAAAGCCGCGCCCTATCATGCCGGCTTAGATGCCAAATTGCGCACAAAAACGCAAGACGATTTTTTGATGGAAGAAATAGATGTCATCGTGGCAACTATCGCCTTCGGCATGGGCATCGACAAACCCGACGTGCGCTTTGTTATTCATTACGATATTCCGAAATCGATTGAGAACTATTATCAAGAAACGGGTCGCGCAGGCCGCGACGGCATGAAGGGTGAATGTGTGGCTTATTTTTCCTACAAAGATATGCACCGCTTGGAAAAATTCTTGCGCGACAAACCCGTCGCTGAACGCGAAATGGGAATGCAGCTGATGAACGAAATGACGGCTTATACAGAAACTGCTGCCTGTCGCCGCGAGTTTTTACTGCATTATTTTGGCGAAAAATTCGTTTGCGACCGCAAAGGAATGTGCGATAATTGCCGTTCGCCGCAACCCTTAGTCGAAGTGAAAGACAGTTTGGTAAAAGCCTTACGCGCTATCCAGTCTATCCATGAAAACTATTTGCTCGATTTCGTGGTAGAGTTTATTATTGGCCAAAAAACCAAGCAAATTTTGGATTATCGCTACGAAGAGCTGCCCGAATTTGGCATCGGATTCGAAGAAAACGAACACTATTGGAACTCCGTTATCCGCCACGCCATGATGGCCGAGTATATTCGGAAAGATATAGAAAGCTATGGATTGCTAAAAGTGACAGAAAAAGGAATGGAGTTTATGGTAAAACCAACTTCATTTTGTATTCCACTCAACCACGATTACGAAAAACAAGCAGCCGACCAAATCAACGAAGCGGCACAAGCAAAACCCGCCGCCTTAGACCCTGCCTTGCTTGCGATGTTGCGCAGCTTGCGCAAACGCTTGGCACAACGAAAAAACATTCCGCCTTTCGTTATTTTCCAAGACCCTTCGCTCGAAGATATGGCAACGCTCTATCCGATAACCTTGGAGGAATTAGCCAAAGTGCAAGGCGTAAGCCCAGGCAAAGCCTCGCGTTATGGTGCCGAATTTGTGGAAATCATCGCCAAATATGTGGAAGAAAACGAGATTGACCGCCCAAGCGAGTATGTGGTGAAATCTATTATCGGCAAATCGAGTACGAAGGTGGCCATTATTCAAGCCATTGATAAAAAAATACCCTTAGAGGAAATTGCCCGTTCTTATAATATGAATATCAATGAATTGTTGGAGGAAATAGAAAGCATCGTAAATTCGGGTACACGCATCAAACTCGACTATTATCTGCGAAACTTGGTAGATGAAGAAGTGCAAGAAATTATCCACGACTATTTTATGGAGGCTGAAGATTCGGATATTGAAACCGCCGCCCGCGCACTCCGCGACGACGATGTTACCTTCGAGGAAGTGCAGCTTATGCGCATAAAATTCTTGTCGGATATGGGAAATTAATAGTTTTGTAAGTTGGTAATTGTTTAGGCATCTGTACTGGCGCAGGCGGTTTGCACGAAGGTTTTGCCATCGGCTTCTTTCCGATGACGACAATGCCCTCATAGCTCAACGATTCCTTCAAATCGGTGCGAATAAGGAACGTGTGAAAGACAACTTGGACAGGTTTAATACTACGGTGCTACTGCGCCTTACCGATGCGCCTTACCGATGCACCTTACCGATGCACCTTACCGATGCACCTTACCGATGCACCTTACCGATGCGCCTTACCGAATGTGCCGTTATTTTTTGCTACAAATACTACGGTGCTACGGCACCTCAAACCTGTTCAAGTTAAGATTTACTCGTTCCTAATTACTTGGCAACAAACTGTGGGGCGATAAGCTAAGTTTTTCAAGTTCGGTAGCCGCCTCAAACGATGCCGAAACAAGCATTTAAAATACTTAAAAAGTAAACGGTATAAACAGTACCAGTACCAGCACTATTCTCTACCAACAAATCAACATTAGGAACTGTGTAAATAATGTAATTTTTTGATAAAGCCCTGCCTAACTACGAAAGTAGGGCGGTGGGGCGTTTATTTTTTACCCTTCTAAGTCTTTTAAACGCCGTACCTTTGCAAAAAAATAGAATGACTATTGGAACAGTTTTTGTTTTAAGGTATATAACCGCCTGCGGCAAAG
>JBEEMU010000384.1:0-7318 GCA_041192485.1 Bacteroidota bacterium
TTGACCGATTCGCATATTGCCGCTATTGAGAAGCATTTAGAACTCAAAGAGCGCGATATTTTGACGGTATAAAACCCGTCGCAAAATCTGTTTAGCTTATCATAGGCTTAGGTTGTTGCCGAAGCCCTAAAATGTTGGACAAATAACTTTCTCGCCGCCATAATTACCAATATACTGCACCGTAAGTTCCATCGCACCCACGGAGTTTGTACTGGTAATTAGCGGCGAGATATTGGCATCATAGCTGGCTCCGATGCGCAATTGCCCAAATTGCAGCCCCGTCATCAAGACGACTGCATCTATAGCCAAGCCCGTATTCGTGTCGTGTACAGGACGCGCCCAGCCGCCCAAAAAGAGCGAAGCATCGTTGTAATCGTCTAAGCCGATGCGGAAGTTTGCGCCCAAATTGCTTTCAAAATGCCCTGCCTGCGTCGTGATAATCAAGCGCGGAATGATGTCCACACGCGGCGACAATTCCAATTGTCCCCCTACCGTGATGGAAGTGCGCAAGCCCAAAGGCTTTGCTTCGTTGGTAAATAAGGCAACATTCGGCGCATTGAAATGGAATAAACCCACGCCTACATGAAATTGATTGCGCCGCTCTACATTCGTTGACCAATACACGCCCGTTGCAAGGTCGGTGTAGTTGATGACGTTGCGATTTAGGTTTTCGCCTGTTGGCAAAGTATAGCCGTCAAGCCCGTTAAATTGGTCTTGAAAGGTAAGCCCTTCATAGTCAATCGAGCGTTGCGCGAAAGCGACCCGAAGCCCTGCCGAAATATAGCTATTGCCCCACATATCCAAGGGTTTATGGTAAGCCGCCGTCAAGGCCATGCTATTCGTGGAAGCATAAGACGTGCCGCCGAGCTTGTCGCTATAAAGGTCGATGCCCACGCCAAGGAAGCTCTCTTGCTGCTCTTTGCCTATCGGCATACGCATATCGAAAGCTGCGCTAATGCCTTGAAAAGGCGTGGACAAAAACGAACTCCACTGGTTGCGATAAGCAGCCGACAAGCGGTAACGCCCGTCAAATGCGCCGACCATCGCTGGGTTTAGGTGTGTAGGAACGGCATACGATTGTGTGAAATGCGTGTCTTGCGCCGCAGCGTTTTGGGCGAAAAATGCCAAAAACAATAGGTATTTTTTCATTTTATCTTGTTTTATCGTAATTATTTAGCCGTTATGCTGTACAGTATCTAACACGGATTTCACGGATAAACTGTATTGAATGTGTTTGAAGGTGTATCATATTATTGACACAGATTTCATTTTTTTATAGTATTCAATATTTAGGTATTGCCATGATTGCTATGGAAAAACTACATACCTAACTACGGTTCAAACGTCTAAGGTTCAAACGTGCAATATCCAAACGTGCAATGTGCAAGAATTAGTATTTTTATTCATAAATAAACTCGCCGTAGTCCGATTTTAGGGTAATTTTTTTACTAACCGATGAAACTACCTTGCCTACAATTTGCGCATCGATATGAAACGATTTTGCAATATCGAGAACGGTTTGCGCGTCCTTTTCCGAAAGGTAAACCTCCAAGCGATGCCCCATATTAAACACCTTGTACATTTCGCGCCAAGCCGTGTTCGACTCTTGCTGAATTAGGCGAAAAACGGGCGGAACGGGCAGTAAATTGTCTTTGATGATATGAATGTCGTTGTCGATAAATTTCTCTACTTTGGTTTGCCCGCCGCCACTACAATGAATGATGCCGTGCATTTTAGGGGTGCCAAGCGTGGCAAAAAGCTGTTTTAAAACGGGCAAATAGGTGCGGGTGGGCGAAAGTAAAAGGTCGCTTACTAAGTAGTTTTTTGTATCAAAAACAACGGTATCGCCAAACGAACGCTGCCCCGTGAAGGCTACTTCGTCGGGCATGGCGGTATCGTAACTTTCGGGAAAATCGGTGCCATATTGTTTGCGGAGCGTGTCGTGTCGTGCGCTTGTCAGCCCGTTGCTGCCGATGCCGCTGTTATAAGTGTCTTCATAAGTAGCTTGCCCATAAGAGGCTAATCCGACGATGACATCGCCTGCTTGAATATTGTTTTCGAGGACTTCACTGCGTTTCATTCTACCAAAAACGGTAAAACCGACATCTAAGGTGCGCACAATATCGCCAACATCGGCCGTTTCGCCGCCTGCCAAATGCAGTTTTACGCCGTATTCGAGCATTTTATCGGCAAATTGTTTGGTGCCTTGAATGAGTGCCTTCAAAACATTGCCGTCGATAACGCGCTTGTTGCGCCCAATAGTGGAAGAAACAATTAGGTCATCGACCAAGCCTACGCAAGCCAAATCGTCTATATTCATCACGAGTGCGTCTTGCACAATGCCGCGCCAGATGTCCAAATTGCCTGTTTCACGATAGCACAAATAGGCGAGTGAGGTTTTCGTGCCTGCGGTATCGGCGTGCATGAGGGTGCAATAGTCGCTATCGAAGGCGGCAAAGTCGGGTAAAACTTTGCAAAAAGCGTTCGGAAAGATGCCTTTATCTAGGCCTTTGATGGCTTCGTGTACTTCGCTTTTATCGGCACTCACGCCGCGTAAATCATACTTCATGTTTAGTATATACTCGGTTGAATAGTTATTCGTTATTCGTTTCGTTATTCGTTATTCATTTCCTTATTCGTTTGTTTGCTACTCATTGGATTGCTTGCAATAATCAAACTCAAAAGCAGTTTCAGTTTCTAACGACTATAGTAGTTGATTAAATTGGCTGCAAAGATACAACTTATTTCGTAACTGTTTACGTTGTTCGTGGTTTTAAAGGTGTTCTGGGCGGAGGTTTTTTTTATTGAAATTTAGTATCATGCACAAAAGCATCGTCGTCTAAGGTTTTTAGAAAAGCCACAATATTGGCTTGCTCGGCGGCACTCAACGGAATACCGAAACCTGCGCCTTGCGGACGAATAAGCGCGGGGTCTAACGACGCGGCAGTATTGCGAACGCCTGTCGCGTATTGCGCGACAACGGCTTCGAGGGTTCCGATGCTGCCATCGTGCATATAAGGCGCAGTGAACGAGAGGTTGCGGAGCGACGGCATTTTAAATTTATAATCATCAACCGCATTGAGCGTAATTTTGCTGCGCCCTTTGTCGGTGGTGTTTACCGTCATGCCGTTATTGCGGAAGCTAAAATCGGAGAAAAACTCGCTTTTGTGGCAAGTGGCGCATTTGGCTTGGAAAAGTTGCAGCCCCGCTTGTTCTGCGGACGTAAACGTGCCGCCCGTTTCGCCGCGTTTATACTTGTCATACTTACTATTTGCCGAAACTATCATCACCGTAAACTGCGCAATGGCTTTTAATAATTGCGGTGTACTCGCGCTATCTACGTCAAAAGCGGCTTTGAAGCGGCTGCGGTAATCGCTGTCTTTGTTTATTTTATAAATAATGTGGTCGAGTGTTTCGTTCATTTCAAACGGCGCAGTGAAGGCGTTGATAGGCACATGGTCGAGGTCTAACACGCCGCCGTCCCAGAAAAACTGGTTTTGCCACGCCAAATTCATCAGCGCAGGGGCGTTGCGCGTGCCTTGTCGGTTCTGTACGCCGTGGCTAACGGCGTGGCCATAGTTGGCAAAACTGGAAAACGAGGTGTGGCATGAGCTGCACGAAATCGTACCGTCGCTCGAAAACTGGCGGTCGTAGAATATTTTTTTACCTAATAAAAAGCCCTCTTTTGTGACCGAATTGCTCGCAAAATCATAAGATGTTGCAGGGAAATTGCTTGGCTTGACGAATTTATAGGTGGTATCTTCGGGCTGCAAGACGGGCGGGACGGGTTCTTTTACGCACGACGACACGGTGAATAGCAAAGCTAACGAAATAGCCGTAAAGGAGATTTTAATGGTAGAAATGCGCATATTTTTATTTTTTTTGTAAAAAAGAACGAAATTATAAAACGCAAAGGTAAGCATAAAATAGGGAAATAAATGCAGCTTTATAAAATTAGAAAAGCAACTCGACGGTTTTTAGTGCGTCCCGCTTCGGTGTTATTATCGCCGATAGGTCGGGTGTCGCCGAAGCCTTTTGGTAACAGTCGGCTATCGTCGGTTGCCGCTAAAAGAATAATTCTCAAAAATCCCTTGCAGTTATGCGCAATAGGAACTAACTTTGCGGCATATTTTAACTGATTCAACATTCATTTTCTATCCTATGAGAAAAAAACATTCATCTCACTCGCCATTTCTACCCTATTTCGCGCTCGCAGCCTCTCTTCTCTTCTCGCTGTTTCTCTCTTCATGCAGCGTATTGGAAATAGGCACTGATGTGCAGGCGAATTTAGCTCGCACGAGTTCTATCAATTGCAACGGCGCACAAACCCATGTGAACCTCTTTTTTGAGGGTGAAAACACGGATTTTAACTATCAAACCATAGGCTATGTGCAGATTACGGGCAATGAGCGCGTTTCTAACGACGAACTCCTGCAAGAGCTTAAGTATCAAGCGTGGAATGGCTGCGCAAACGCTATTATCAATGTAAAAATTAGTTATAAAACGCGAGAAGTGTATATGCTCGGACAGGATTATAGCAAAAATCCGCCACGTTATTATAGTGCGCCTGTCATTTCAGGGGTGGCTATTCATTTAGCTGACCGCGATTTACCAGCTAATGCGTTTCATGGCGTTGATACTTCATTTCTTAGACTCCATCGTGATAAGGAGGCACTCGCACAGAAAAACCTAGAAGGCGAAACGAATGTAGCTGTTATTACAGGTATCCTGTCGGCTGTTGTTACCGGAATTGCGCTAAGTAGCAGAAAACAATAAGGAACGCGAACAACCAATTTGTACTGATTATATGCAACGCAGCGAATTTTTAAAATCACTAACCACACTATCGGCTATGCTAACATTAGGTTCGTTTAAAAACATCGCCGACGCGCTACCCGAAAACGGCGACACAATGCCCGTGCTGTTTATCGGACACGGCTCTCCGATGAACGCCTTAGAAGACAATGAGTTTACAAAGGGGTGGAAAAGCATCGTCAAAACCATTCCGAAACCCAAAGCTATTCTCTGTGTTTCGGCACACTGGGAAACCAAAGGCACGTTGGTAACGGCAATGGAAAAGCCCAAAACCATTCACGATTTCGGCGGATTCCCGAAGGCTTTGTTTGACGTGGAGTATCCTGCGCTCGGCAGTTCGTGGCTTGCCGCCGAAACGCAAAAAGTACTGGCCGCCACGACTTCTATCGGCTTAGATGAGGCGTGGGGCTTCGATCATGGGGCGTGGAGTGTGTTAAAACAAATTTACCCGAACGCCGATATTCCGGTGGTGCAATTGAGCTTAGACTACACCAAAGACACGCAGTATCACTACGATTTGGCGAAACAATTAGCTGCTTTGCGCAAAAAAGGCGTGCTGATAGTGGGCAGCGGCAATATGGTGCATAACTTCCAGTATGCCCAAATACGCGGCGATTTCAATGCGCATTTCGGACACGACTGGGCAATAGAAGCCAACGAGATTTTTAAGAAGTTGATTACCGATGGCGATACCAAATCGCTAATCAATTTCCAAACCTATAGCCCCGCCTTAGCCTTAGCCGCGCCTACGCCCGACCATTATTTGCCGATGATTTATGCCATTGCTTTGCGCAATAAAGGCGAAAAGGTGTCTTTTTTCAACGATGCCTTGGTCGGAGGCTCTTTTTCAATGACCTCGCTGAAAATTGAACGGGCCTGACACAGGCAAAGATGATTGCTTTATCCCTTAAATACTTAGAGCGAAAATAATTTACAGGCGATGATTATAAAAAATCATACCTTTGCATTACTTATAGTAGTAGAGTATAAATAATCGCTATTTTAAACTCCTGTAAAATACAGCGTTTTGAGGTATTTAGCATAGTGTTTATTTTGCCACAGGCACTTATTTTTCACACCGACCTTCACCTATCGGGTTATTTACAATATTCGGATTATTTACAATATATGGCAGAAAAAGTATTAGAAGTTATAGACCTTCAAACCGTATTCCAAACGAATGAAGGCGCAACTACGGCGGTCGATAAAATCAGTTTCACGCTTTATCGCGGCGAAACCTTGGGCATTGTGGGCGAATCGGGCAGCGGAAAGTCGGTCACGTCGCTTTCTATTATGCGGCTGTTGGCCATGCCAACGGCAACGATAGCAAGCGGCCAAATTCTGTTTTACCCGAAAGGGCAAGCCAAACCAATCGACTTGCTTCGGCTCTCCGAAAACGAGATGCGCAAGTATCGCGGCAGCGAGTTAGCGATGATTTTTCAAGAGCCGATGTCGTCGCTCAACCCTGTGTTCACCTGCGGCTACCAAGTGGTAGAGGCTATTTTATTGCACCAAAACGTCAATAAAAAGAGTGCCGAAAAACAAACATTAGAGTTGTTTGCCCGCGTTCAATTGCCCGACCCACACCGCGTTTTTAACGCTTACCCCCATCAGTTGTCGGGCGGACAAAAACAGCGGGTGATGATTGCGATGGCACTTTCGTGCAAACCAAGTATTCTGATAGCCGACGAGCCGACAACCGCCTTAGACGTTACCGTGCAAAAAACGATTTTGGAGCTTTTGCGCAAGCTACAACACGAAGAAGAAGAGTCTATCATCTTCATCACACACGATTTGGGCGTTATCGCCGAAGTCGCCGACCGCGTTTTGGTGATGTATAAAGGCCGTATTGTGGAGCAAGGCTCGGTGTATGATATTTTTAAAAAACCGCAACACCCTTATACCAAAGGCTTGTTAGCCTGCCGCCCACCCTTAGACTATCGCTTGAAACGCCTGCCCATCGTTTCCGATTTTATGACCGCTATTCCCACAAAAGACTGGTTTGAAATAGAAGAGAAACCAACGACCATCAAGGAAATAACCGACGATGTGATTGTCACACACGACGAGCAAAACGCCCGTTTGACCGATTTGTATATTCAACGACCCCTGATTTCGGTAGAAAACATCAGCACTTGGTTTCCGCGCAGCAATAACTGGATAGGCGTATCGAACGATTATATAAAGGCGGTGGACAATATTAGTTTTGAGGTTTATCCAGGCGAAACGCTTGGTTTGGTGGGCGAATCGGGCTGCGGCAAAACAACGCTTGGCCGCAGTTTGCTCCGCTTGATTGAGCCGCAACAAGGCAGCGTGTATTACCAAGGCAAGGATTTGATGAAAATGACTCCCGACGCTCTGAAAAAGCAACGCCGACAGATGCAGATTATTTTTCAAGACCCGTTTTCGTCGCTCAACCCACGCTCTACTATTGGCAATGCCATCATCGAGCCGATGCAAGTGCATGAATTATATAGCAGCGAAGCCGAGCGCATCAAACGTG
>JBEEMU010000385.1:0-3695 GCA_041192485.1 Bacteroidota bacterium
CTGCGCCAAGGGAATAGCAAATCGTCTTGAAACATATACGAACAAAGCCGCGAACGGCCGGCAATTGGCTTGCCGTTCAGTACAATATCGCCGCCCGAAGGTGGAATGATACCGCTCAAAATATTTAGAAAACTTGTCTTGCCACAGCCCGAAGGTCCGAGTATCGCCACAATTTCGTTAGGTTGCAGACTTAGCGTTAAGTCGTCAATGATAGGTGTATTGCCCATGCGAAGATTGAGGCTTTTTATGTCTATAAAACTCATAGTTGATATAGCGAAAAAAAAGCCATCACGATAGCATGATGGCTTTTTTATTTGGGTTTGTTTAGATTATTTAGATACTGCATTCGCTTCTTTTGCAAAAGAAGCGTCTATCATATCTTCTACTTTTGGTGCGGCTTTTAGTTTACCAACCTGCACACACACATCAATTGCTTTGTTCCAACCTTCTACATTTGGTGTTATTTCTTTTGGTAAAGTGCCAGAAGCAAGCATACGGCGTACTGCGTTTTCAACCACTTCTTTTTTAAGGTCAGGAAAGGCTTTCATACCTACTTTTACCGTTTTATCAAAATCAGTATGCGCCAACTGCATAGCACGGTTTAGTGCGCGAACTACTTTTTTGACGTTTTCGGGGTGTTCGTCAATATATTTTTTGGTGGTTGTCAAACCTGTAAAAGCGAATATTCCCCAGTCTTCGGGGTACGAATATACCACTTTTGCGCCACCTTCTAATTCGGCTTGCGAAGCGGCAGGCTCCAAAACCATCGCCAAAGATGCTTCTTTGTTTTGTAATTGCGCCAAAATCGCATCGTAATTTACAGGAATTAGTTTTGCATCTACATCAGGCTTTAAGCCGCCTTTTTGCAAAGTGCGCAATGCCAACGCATTTGCCGTATTCGGGAATTTAAAGCAAGCGATAGTTTGCCCTTTAAAGTCTTGCGGTTTTGTGATGACAGGCATATTTTTATCTAAAGTAATTGCCCAAAACGCTACTTTCTGCACAATATCGCCAATAACGCGCCCTTCTTCGCCACCTTGTTCTTTTTGAATGGCAATCATGGTCGGGTCTGCAATACCAAATTGTGCGTTGCCACTCGTCACAGCAGCCCAAGTGAGGTCGTCGCCACCGCCATTTGTGATTTTGACATTTAAGCCTTCTTCTTTAAAATAGCCTTCTTCTTGCGCAATATAAAGCGGCAGGTAAATAAGGACTTGTCCCCACTGACAAATAGTAATATCTGTCATTTGACCATTGCCCTCATTGTTTTTAGGTGTATTTTTGCAAGCAGAAAACGCAATGGCAATAACGAAAAGAAAAAATAATTTTTTCATAATAAAATAAGTTATAAAAATAGTTTAAAAATAAGAAAAATGTTATTTGTTAAAATCAAAACAAACTATCGGTGCAAAGTTACGATTAAAACGTATAAAAAAACAAATTTGCTGCTTATTATGCTAAAAAAGTTGTAAGATTACAACGGAATTGGAGTTTTGAACTTTCTTATTTAACTTTTATTTTTTTGTGAATACTTTTGGTTTATATAGTAGAACATTGCTTTTGTGATTTTTGTAGTGGAAAACATTTGGCAAACTCAAATTTTGTTTGTAAAAATGTTTTGTATAAGATGGATTCGTTTTCTTTGGATAGAAGAATATATAGTACAAGTAATTATGTATATGCTGTTTTATACCTATGAGAATTAGGTTCGCGAGAAGTTTGTTGTTTAGTTCCTTTATTTATAAGGACTTACTGATGCAAAAAATCGCAAACCAAAGAAATTTCAGTATAATATATGCTCATAGCACCTTTCCTCTATCCTAATAAAACCTCTCCCGTCATTTCCGCAGGAATATCGATGCCCATGAGGTAGGGTCGGATCGGGGCGAGGTCGGCTAATTTGTCGTTTTTTAGCGAAATAGATTTATTGTCACCGGCGTTATTTGCTACCAAAATACAGGGAACAGAGTTGAGCGTATGTGCGGTATTTGGCGAACTATCGGCATTTATCAAAAAATCTGAATTGCCATGGTCGGCGATAATAAGGAGCGCGTAATCTTGCGCAAGCGCAGCGGGCACTAGTTTTGCTAGACAATTATCTACCGTTTCGGCAGCAACTTTCGCGGCAGCCCATACGCCTGTATGCCCTACCATGTCTGTATTTGCATAGTTAAGACACACAAAATCAGGTGTTTGCGTTTTTAATGCGTCTATAATGGCTTCCGTAATTCCTTGTGCCGACATTTCGGGTCGTAGGTCGCTACTTTCGGCGATGGAATCAAAATGCGGGTTTCGTTTTCGAAGGGTTGTTCGCGCCCGCCGTTAAAAAAAACGTGACGTGCGGATATTTTTCAGTTTCGGCAATTCTAATTTGCGTTTTGCCTGCATTTGCCAACACTTCACCCAGTGTGCGCACTATATCGTCTTTTTCGTATAAAATATGCACGTTTTTAAACGATTCGTCGTAGCGTGTCATCGTTGAAAAAAACAGGTTTTTAGACTGGTTTAAATAGTTTTCGTTGGGCAAAACCTCATTTATCAGCGTTTTGGTTAGTTCATTTGCCCTTCGGGCAAACCCACATTTAGGTGGTAAGGAATGGGTAAAAGATAACTTGGTTAGTTTTACTCGTGTGCGTAGCACGTTCTCGTCAATAAAATGCAATTTTGGATTGCATTTTATTTTGTTCATAGCCCGAATGCCCTATTGGGCTTTCACTAAAATAAAAGCAAGATTGGCTTGCTTTTATTTTGTTCATGTTAAATTTTTCGTACAACGCGCTGCATTGAACTCAAAATTTGCCTTGCTTCGTGCCAAAATCCTTCGCAGAACCTGCCCAAGTTATCATTTACACGTTCCTTAAGATCTCTTCATTGTCAAATTTTTTAAAAAATGTTATTCTTAAAATCACTTTCCCTTTTAGCAATGGCTGTATTGTCAACGGCACAATCGGCGAAAAATAGTGGAGGCGAAACGCCTTGGACGTTTTGGAAAGAAGCGCAAAACGTAAAAATTTACTACCGCGAATCACCCGATGGCGGCGTAAAAGAGGTGAAAATGATTACCGATTTTGAAACAACGCCTTCTGCAATTGTCGCCTTAGTCGAAGACTTCGATGGCTACAAAACTTGGGTGTATAAAAGCACACAAAGTCGATTAGTCAAACGCTATAATAGCTTTGAAGTAGATTATTATAACTACATCGACTTTCCGTGGCCTTTAACCGACCGCGACGTGGCGGTTCATAGCAAAATTTCGCAAGACCCCAAAACGAAAGCACTAACCTCTATCAGCACTTGCAATCCGACGGCCGTGCCAAAAGTCAAAGACGCGGTGCGTATTTCATTATTTAATTCAAAATGGGTATTCACGCAGGCAGGTGCAGGAAAATTACATTCCGAATACCAGTTTCGCTCGCACCCAGGCGGCAACATTCCTTCGTGGATGGTAAATTTAGCCCTAGATGAAGGCCCACTAAACACCATTGCGGGAATGCGCCGCGCCTTGAAGCAAGTCAAATATAAAAATGCACAAATTGAAGGCATTGTGGATTAAAAACATTTTTATAGACATTTCTTACCTTCTAATAGTGAAAAAAATGTACCTTTGCGCTGTTCTTTTAGGCTCGACGCCTTTCTTTTATTTTTCATATAAAATCATTATTTTAATCATTATTAACACAAAGTAAAAAAACGAT
>JBEEMU010000386.1:0-5547 GCA_041192485.1 Bacteroidota bacterium
AACAACGACGCAAAATACGTCGGAGAAATGGCTTCGTCGCGAGTTTGCGACACAAGGGTTTTCGCGCACTTTCCGCTTGGCTGACAACGTGAATGTACAAGCTATTTCAGCTTCGTATCAAAACGGTATTTTGACGCTTACCTTGCCTAAAAAGCTAAACGACGAAGCATGGACGCGCGAAATTAGCATTGCGTAGGTTTTGCAAAAACAAAAAATGCCGCACGCTGCAATTGCAGAGTGCGGCGTTTTTTTATAGAATAAAAATTATTCGGTGACAAAATGTTGGGTAATATCGGCTTCTTTTTCATCATTTAGCCCTGTAAGATGCGCCATCATAGCATATTGTGTACACATCACAATAGTTATAGTAAAGAAAATTCCGACAAAACAAAGTATTAGTCCAAGTGCTGCAAAGAATCCGAGTAGGACATTCATCAAAATGAGCCACCAAAAATACTTCAAACCCAAGTTAAAACTCGTTCGCATAGCGTTAGTTGCACTTAAATTGAAAAAGATGACTAAAAACGGCGCAAATTGAAATAAAGCACTGATTGCATAAATTGGAAGTTGAAGCAAGTAGCTTACTAATACCGAAGTATTTTCCGAATTTGTTTTAATAATTTCGGAAAAAGCGTTCATATCGGGCTTTTTAGCACTTAGGGCAGTGATAAGTCCTTGAATATCTAAGCCTCCTAAATTATAATAATAATAAGGAAGAGTTGCCATGATGGCCAAAATACCTGTTAAAAACGCAACAAATAAAAGCTCTTTCCAATGCGTGAATCCGCCGAAAAAGTCCTTAAATTCATACAATTCTTTGTTATGTATTTTATGCGCAACGAGTAAATGCCCTACTGCAAATGCCGGTGCGATAAGAAGTGCGGGAATAGCACCGATGATTGTAATCATCAAAGCCATAAGAATAAAGCCATAAACAAACATATAGCCGATAAAACCGCCAAAGTTTTGTTTTGCAATATTAAACCCTTGTTCTAAATAGTCGCCTAAACGAAATTCACGCTTATCATTAAGTGCTTGCTGCAGGCTATTTGGTAAAAAATCCATAATAGTTAAAATGGGAGTTTTGAAAATTAAAAATAGAGGTTGATATATAAAAAAAGTAATTCAGGTTTAAACATACAGCGGAAACTGCGTCATATAGTCATTTATTTCGCTTTTCACGCGTTCTATAACTGTTTGATTATCAATATTTTCAATAACAGTATCAATCCAATCTACTGTTTTTAGGCAATCAGATTCGCGAAAGCCGCGTGTAGTGACCGCCGCCGAGCCTACCCGAAAGCCCGAAGTCGTAAAGGGGGTGCGGCTGTCAAAAGGTACCATATTTTTATTGACGGTAATATCGGCTTTTACTAAGGCATTTTCGACGGCTTTTCCGTGCGAGTTCGTTTTACCGCGCAAATCGATGAGCATCAAGTGATTGACCGTTCCGCCAGAAATAATTTTATAGCCGCGTTTCGTAAATTCATCTGCCATAACCGAAGCGTTCACGCGCACTTGCTCGCAATACGACTTCCATTCGGGTTGCAAACACTCGCCAAAAGCGATAGCTTTACCCGCGATAACGTGTTCGAGTGGGCCGCCTTGCGTTCCAGGAAACACTGCGCCATTTAAAACTGCCGACATCATTCGTATTTCACCTTTTGGCGTAGTCAGTCCCCACGGGTTTTCAAAATCTTTGCCCATCATAATGATACCGCCACGCGGGCCACGCAAGGTTTTATGCGTCGTAGAAGTAACGATATGACAATGCGGAATCGGGTCGTTAAGCAATCCCGCAGCAATCAATCCCGCAGGATGCGCAATATCTGCCATCAATAATGCGCCAACTTCGTCGGCTATTTGGCGAAAGCGTTCAAAATCCCAGTCTTGCGAATAGGCTGACGCGCCCGCAATAATGAGTTTTGGCTGTTCGCGGCGAGCCGTTTCCGCCACTTTGTCCATGTCTATAAGCCCGGTTTCGGGTTCTACGCCATAAAAAGACGGATTATAAAGCTTACCCGAAAAATTGACCGAAGAGCCGTGCGTTAAGTGTCCACCGTGCGAAAGGTCGAAGCCTAATATTTTATCGCCTGGTTTCAAGCAAGCCAACATCACGGCGGCGTTCGCCTGCGCACCCGAATGAGGTTGCACATTTGCGTAAGCTGCGCCAAACAGCTGGCATAAGCGGTCGATGGCCAACTGTTCTACTTCATCAACCACCTGGCAGCCGCCGTAATACCGCGCTTTCGGGTAGCCTTCGGCATATTTATTGGTCAAACAACTCCCCATTGCCGCCATGACATCGGCGGAAGTGAAGTTTTCGGAAGCGATAAGCTCTAAGCCTTCGCGTTGTCGATGCAACTCGCGTTGAATCAAGTTTTGAATTGCTGTGTCGCGCATTTTTAGTCAAAAAAGTTTAAGCGCCTGCGGCTAAATAAACACGGTTATTATTTTCGCAAAACGCCCTATTTAACGGAGTTTAATCTATCGATTATTTACACACTACTACTTAATAAAGGCAAAGGTAAGCGTTATTTTTTATTTTAAGTGTATTTTCGTAAAAAAAATTTGGCGAATCGATTAATTTATTCTCAAAATCTGCTGTTTTTGGTTCGTCAGCTAAGTTGTTTGTATTCCCATTAGGTCGGTAGATTAAAACATATAAGCAAAAAGCCCCCCATATCCAAGGATACGAAAGGCTTTAAAATGTGCTTTTTGTGTTTAATAAATTTTGGAAAATAATGTTTATAAAAAATTCAAAAATTTGATGCCTGAAAAATTATAAAAATCAGCTATAAACACGGAGTGAAGTACCCGAAAGCTGTGTTTTATAAACCGTCAGATTCTTGCTCCCGTTGTTATTCAAACCTGCTCCCGTTTCCGAAAATAAAGCGCCGTGGGCGGTACAATACCATTTACCGCTGCTATTATAAGTGATTTGCGTTCGCCCTTCGTGGCTACAAGTAACCGTAGCTGCAACATAAGTTCCTGTTAGACTGCGAGCGACAACTACCCCATTTGCCACAATATAGCCGCCATTCGTGGCTAACGCGCTGTACGCAGAACCGTTAATATCTATCGTAAAATCAACAGCTGTTGGTGTGGTCGTCGTGTCTTTTGTACAAGCATCTAATAAACAAGTACTTGTCAGGACAAAAACGGCTCCTAAGCCTAATTGTGCAAGAAATTCTTTGCGCTCCATGTTGTTTTATTAGGTGAAATTTTCAAGTAAGTAGTAATTTATAAATAATCTTGACACAGATTTTATGCTGTAACTGTTTAGGTTTGCGATTTAAACGAAGTTTAAACATCTCCTGCGTCCTCTTTCTAACCCCTGCTTGCGAAACGCTGCGTTTAAAAAATAACTCCGCGTTTCAGACAAAAAACTGGCTAAACAGTTACAAAAAAGGTTAAAACAAATAAGTTTTTTAAAAAATATGCTATTTTAAAAAACTACAAACCTTACTTAACGAAAAATGGTTTTGTCAGAGAGCCGTTTTCGGTGGTAATCGTCATTAAATAGCAGCCTTGTTGCAAATTAGCGGTTGAAATAGCGTGGGTTGTGCTATTTTTTTCAGAGCGAATTACTTGCCCGACCATATTCGTAATTGTATAATCAAAATCTGTATTCAAGCCAATCAAATTCAAGGCTTGCGAAGCAGCAACAGGATTTGGCACCAGTTTAAAATCGTCGGTTTGCCCAATTCTGGAAGAAGTGTTAGTCATATAATTTGACGAAATCATCAAGGAATCATTGATGCCAACCAAATCGCGTGCATTTCCGCTTGCGCCAACCCCTTCTATACCCGAAATATTAAATCTTAGAAATCTGCGAATATTGCGCCCGTGTATATTTTCGCCAATTACGCCGCCAGATATTTTTGCTACACGCCCAAAGCCATTCACCGATTGATGGTTTAAGCGCGTAAGGGCAATGTCCAATTTTCCTAAATTTCTGTTATCAACGGCAAATAATTTTGTGACACCGCTCGAACCATTTGTGCCAAACCAATCGTTTTCGTATTGAACGGTCAGAGGCGAACCGCCTAATAAAGACGGATCGTAGTTGATAGTGAAGGCAAGTCCGTATAAATCGGCGGCGGCGAGTGTAGAATTTCCGACCCAAATTTCGGCTTCAAACGGGTATTCGTGTGTATCGTGTTCTACCTGCAACGAATCTTGCACAAACAGCACTTTCAAGTCTATCCCCGTGCTTGGACGGTGGTCATTAGGCGGAGGAGTTGCGTGATGACTCTCGCCCCAGTTATAAAAAACAGCATTAAAATCTGACATATTAACGACACCGTTTCCCGTGCAGTCTGCGTGTTTCGAGTTTACATTGGTACCCGGAATATTGCCATTCCAAGGCGCACAACTTTGCGCACACCAATATGGCGTAGGATTTTGGCGAGCATCACCTTGGTAGCCATAAGCCAAACCTATCGCTAATATATCGCTTTTATTAACAATTTGGTCGTCATTCGCATCGCCAGGATACACGCAATCGGAGGTGCAGGGACTGCCAGTCGTCTGGGCGGAAGCCCAGACAGACACTGACAATAACCAAACTATTAATCCCAAATTTTTATTCATCATACTGATAAAAAGCGTTTAATGATTTTTATGATACAAAGGTGAGGGTATTTCGTGTAGTAAAAAAGTACATTTTTTGCGGTTTGTCGGAATTTAAGATATATTTTTAAAACTATAAGTTATTGTTAATCAAAGTTTTATAAAAAAATATACCTATAAATTTATCGTTTTACAAAAGTCACGTCATAAGTATATGTTTTTAAAACGCCGTTAAGTCGCACATTTTTAATTTCAACAGAGTACTTTGTATCTTTTGTAAAGGCATACGAGTTGATAGTTGGCACAAAAACGAGCGTATTATCGCCATAACCGGGCTGCAAGGGATATTTTACGGTAGAAATGCTAATATTATCGGCATTTTTAACCGTAATCGCCGCCGTAGAAAAATCGGCATCGGGAATAGAAAACGACCACCGCTGCTGCGGAATAAACAAATCGCGCACCACAAAACCTTTTGGCGGATAGGCAATAAATTCGGGCGTTAAGCTCGGCGCAAGGGCGTTATTCGAGAAATTATGGAGGCAATAAATTGCGTTAAAACTATTCGTAGAGCCGTGTCCAAAGGTCTTCGCTCGCGCAAACAACAGCCAGCGGCGATGCCCAACGGCTTCATTGCCTGCGCCAAAATCTTGCATATATAAGTCGATGGCATCGCTTCCAATTCCGCCCTGTGCAAGGTTCGATTTGCCTGCGGCATCGGCCCCTTCGGTGCTGTAACACGTCCAAGAAGCGTCGGGTGCGTGGCTAAGTTGATTATTTGCGTCCATCATCAACGCTGCTTTCTGTGCGTGTTCGTTCAGCAGGGCTGAAAGCTGCATATTATAAGGCAATCCTACTATTTTGCGGTAGAAATTGATGCGTTTCACCGTTTTATTGTGCATTTCTTGGCTAACCATGCCTGCATCGCACGAGCTAATACTGCCTGTCCAGCTCGGCGTTGTTTTCGATGCT
>JBEEMU010000387.1:0-2727 GCA_041192485.1 Bacteroidota bacterium
ATAAAAACCAAAAACGCTTTATGTTTTCGGCATTGCCTTATAATGTTTGCTTTTTTTGCGGCGGAGCAGGCCCCGAAACCGTGATGGAAGTAACCAGCAAAATGCCGATACCCGTCAGTGCCGAACCCATTATTTTGCGCGGGACGCTTGCCCTTAATAGCGGCGATGTAAACAAACTAATGTATATGCTGATGAACGCAGAAATTGTGCATTAAGGAAATTAAAAAGCACCATTAAAAAGCACCATTAAAAAGCCACCGTTAAAAAGCACTGTTAAAAAGCACTGTTAAAAAAAGCGTTACGACTCTTCAAAAAGGTCGTAACGCTTATCAGAGTTTACTTAAAACGTAAAAACTATGCCTCAATTTTCGCTTCTTCTGATATTTTCTTTAAGGTTTCTATTTTTTCGGCAAACACTTCTCGGCTAATAAGCTCTGTGTTTACGGTTACTTTATTTGCAATTGTCATTAAAACGCGATTGAATACTAAGGATTCATAGCGTTTCCCCATCTCCTCTTTATTGCTTAGGAATTGACTGACAGTCGTTTCTACCAGTTGCTCGCTAGCGTATTGCCCAAAGTAACTCACAACCTCATTACGGAGTGACTCAACGAGGTCGTTTTCCGTAATATTAATACGCTCTTCTTGCACTATCTTGCTCTTGATAAGAGACCAGCGCACATCTGCGATAATCCCCTCCCAGCGGTTATCTAGGTCTTCGTCTGTTTGCTTATCGTCAAGAGATTTTAGGTATTTGCGCAAAAAGATTTCAGGTATCGGAAATTGATTCTCTTTTATTAACGTGGAATAAACACTACTAAGTAACAACTGCATCGAAGCATTCTGATAGCTTGCTTTAAGCGATTTTGCCAAAAAGGTGCGAAGCCCTGCTTCATCAGTTATCTCTGAATCTTCGCCGAATGCTTTTTCATACAAGGCGGTATCGAGAGCTGCGGGTTGCATGCTTTTTATTTCTGTGATAATCAATGAAAAACGGTTTCCTACTTCGATATCCGAATCTAAGCCTAATACCCAAGATTTTATGTGGTCAGCATCCATTTCACTCTCTAAATCGTTCACATTCTCTATAACCACGCTATCGGCTATAGCTTTTCCGATAAAAAGAGCTTGAACTGCAGTTTCCATGCGATTGATGAAAAAACTCGATTGCTCCTTCACAACACCGCCTTCTTTTGCCGTATCGTCGTCGTTAAGCTCCATCAAATTAGCCTTGATGACACTTGTTGCGTCGATAGTGTCCGAATCGGAGCGTTGTCCGAAACGAGTGCGAAGGTTATTGACCTCCACGTCAAGCATACTATCTTTTACATCAAGCTCATAATAGGTGGCAACAGTAGAAGCATCGGCTCCTCTTAGAGGATAGGTAGGAATCAAACCTATTTCGTAGGTAAAGGTCAAATCAGACGTTTGCTCCAAGGTTGACTGGCTGAAATTACTATCAACAAGAAGAGGTTCTGCCAAATAAGGACCGATGTTCGATTGTAAATATTCATTAAAATCGGTTTCTAGTTGCTTGGTTGCCGTTTGGTAAATAATGTTTTTCTCATACATTTTACTAATCATGCTCATCGGAGCCTTGCCTGGGCGAAAACCTTTGATGACCGCTCTACTCTGAATGCGGAGCATTTCTTTTTTGACTGGTTTTTCAAAATCTGATTTTGGAACGGTGCAAATAAGCTCTACGTTCAAACCATCTACCTCGTTTCTTACGAAAGTTGTCATATTATTTTAAATATTTTGATTGTTCTGTACTTAAATAGTCGGAATACTTCCAAATTGGGCGCAAAGGTACGACTTTTTGTTCGATTTTCGTCTGCTTTTAAAAAAAAATAATTATTTCTCGACTAATTATCCTTCAACTTAATTGTCCGCAATTTCCCATTCTTTGAAATAGCGTACCACATTTTTTTTCAGCAATCTCTCTTGCTCATTTTCGCCTTTTACAGCCACAACGTCGCGCAGCTCGTAATGCGGCCAACCGTCGGCATCGCGAGCAACAAACTCATAATAGCCGTCGTACTCTAAAAGCCGACAGATTGCGAGGTGCATAAGGTCTTGTTTCTCTTCCTTCGAGAATTTATCTTGCGGTCGCCCCAGTTCTTGAATCCCTATTAAAAATAAAATAGCGTTCATATCGGGCGTTTTTTCGAGCGAAAGGGCTTCTTTTACCCAGTTTCGCGCCCAGTTCCACTCGGCTTCTAATTGCCAGTCGTCCATGTTTTTTATTGTTTTTTTAAGTTTTTTTGTTGAATTTATTAAGGAGCGTGTAAATGATAATCTGGGCAGGTTTTGCGAAGGATTTTTTACAGGAATAGTAGGCGACGGTAAAAATGGCGGTTTGCATTGTCCACCGTGCGTATGCGTAAAGCCCCGCTATTCCGCCAACGCCGCCTAATGCCAACAAGCCTTTAAGGAGTTTTCTGCGGTTCATTCTTCACCTATTATTTATTGCCTTAAACCATGCGTTTATGCCAACTATCGGCCAAGCGGGTTTCCCATTTTGTGCGGAAGTCGCCGAGGTTTGCCACTAAGTTATTGAAAACGAGCGTGTCGTTACCAATAATTTTCGCTTGATACAATTGCGAAAATTCGTCGCGTACAGCGTATTGAATTTCGTTTTTTTCGTTGCGAAAAGCAAAAGTCATACGGTCTAACAAGTCTATTTGGTAGTTAGTTTGCAAATTGCGGACAAAACCAACCGATTTA
>JBEEMU010000388.1:0-8653 GCA_041192485.1 Bacteroidota bacterium
AACCAACAAATACAAAACGGCAAGCGATTTTGCCGAAGTTGCTTTATTGGCGATACCTTCCTAAGTCAGAATGTAAAACGTTCATCAAAAATAGAATTGAAAAAAAGCCTTTGCCGCTTATTAGCTTGAAAAAATAAAAGCAAGAACTTTTTAAAACAACTTGGGGGGAGGTAACTTGTTTCATAAAAAAAGTTGGATTGATAGAAAAAGTGTTTGATTAACTAAATTGAAGTTACCTGTTTAGACTGTAAATATGCGTCGGAATAATCAAACTGGTGCGTAATTTTTTACTGAAAAACTAAATCGCCTGCCAAAAAATACTTTTTTAAGCACTTTTTCCGCGCAGCTTCTACGCAGTTTCTGCGCTTTTTTGCGAAGAAAATGGTTTTAAAATGACTTTTTCCATACATTAAAAACCTGAAAAAAACCTTTTCTGTTTTTTTATTTTGATAATTTAAAATAAAAAAATACAATATTTTTTAAATAAACCATAATATAAAATTTTATTAAAATAATTTTGAAAACTTTTAAAATATCGATGGTTGATTTGCATACGCAATATCTTCGCATCAAGCCCGAAATAGATGCAGCAATGCAAAAAATATTTGACACAACATCGTTTATTCAAGGTGCCGAAGTCAAAGAATTTTCACAAAACTTGGCCAAATATCTTGATTGTAAGTATGTTATACCTTGCGCAAACGGCACCGATGCCCTGCAAATCGCGCTCATGGCTCTGGAGCTAAAGCCAGGCGACGAGGTCATTACTACGCCCTTCACTTTTGTGGCAACCGTAGAAGTCATCGCATTATTAGGGCTGAAACCCGTGTTTGTCGAGGTCAATCCGCATACCTTTACGCTCGATGAAAACGAATTAGAGCGAGCTATTACGCCCAAAACCAAGGCTATCATACCCGTGCAATTATTCGGACAAGCCGCCAACATGGAAGCAATTTGTGAAATTGCCGCAAAATACGATATTCCCGTCATCGAAGATAACGCTCAAGCAATAGGCGCAGATTTTACGTTTAAAAATGGCAAAAAACAGAAAGTAGGCACCATCGGGCATATCGGCTGCACCTCTTTCTTCCCATCAAAAAATTTGGGTTGCTATGGCGACGGCGGCGCAATTACCACAAATGATGCTGCTTTAGCAAAAAAAATGCAAATCATCTGCAATCATGGCTCCGAAACGCGCTATTACCACGAAAGCATCGGCATTAATTCGCGCTTAGATAGCTTGCAAGCAGCCGTTTTGAACGTTAAATTGCCGCTTTTAGACTCCTACAATCGCGCTCGACAAGCCGCCGCCGAACACTACGATAACGCCTTAAAAAACAACCCTTTCATCGCCTTACCCGCGCGTACCGACTATTCCACGCACGTTTTCCATCAATACACCCTTTTGGTAAGCGAACGCCGCGACGAATTGGTAAAATACTTAACCGAAAAGCAAATACCAACAGGCGTTTATTACCCTGTACCCTTGCATTTGCAAAAGGCTTATAGCTATTACGGCTTCAAAGCAGGCGATTTCCCGGTGTCTGAAAGCCTCTCGCAACACTGTATTTCGCTCCCTATACACACCGAATTAACCGCCGAACAACAAGATTATATTTGTCAATCTATTTTAGAATTTTATAGCTAAAAATGAGTAAAACTAACCAAGTTATCTTTTACCCATAATGGTTTTGAATGGGTAATGATAAAATTAGCCGACAAAACGGCGACCGTAGAACTTGGCAAACGGTATTCTGTGTTGAAATTGCCCGAACTACTCGGCGTACTGCAACACATTATTGACTAATATTAAATATAAACACGGTGAAACCATACTTACTTTTACTTTTTTGCCTGTGCCTGTGGGCAAATACGGCGTTCGCACAAAAAAAATGCGCCACCGAATTGCCAAAAATAGCAAAAACGGTCGATGGTTTTTTGCCGAAAGGCTACCATAAGCTCGCAGAAGCAACCGGCGACCTCAACAAAGACGGGCTGCCCGATGCGGCATTCGTGATGGAAAACGCGGACAGTTGTCGCATCTTAGTCGTTGCTTTTGCGAAAGCCGATAAAACCTACGCGCTGCAATCGCAGAACGCGCATTTTATTTTGCATAGCGACGAAGGCGGTATGCTCGGCGACCCTTTCGACAAAAACAGCTTACAAATTGCCAACAATGTATTAACGGTTTTCTTTGAAGGCGGCGCAGGCGAAAAATGGTCGGCAGCCTACAAGTTTCGTTGGCAACGCAATGATATGCAGCTCATTGGTGCAACAAATACAAGCCTTTACACCTTTCGTGACGAAATAGAAACTTACGATTTTAATTTTAATACACAAAAAATGCAGCATACAAAAGGTAAAATGGACAGTGATAAAAACGATATTGACCAAATCATAAAGATAAAAACACCCCACAAAACCTTGCAAACCATGCAACACGCTTTTGCGTGGGAAGTGGTAAAGGGGGTTTTTATTTGACATAATTTATTTATTTTACACCACACACAATACCAATGTATGAAAATATTAAAAATAATCATTCCGAATTTTCAACAATTTCGCGATTTCGAACTCGACCTCACGCACCCCGATACAGGTGAAACGTTGGAAAAAGTGTGCTTTATTGGCTCGAATGGGACAGGTAAAAGTACGCTGTTGAATATATTAAATACCTTTTTAAAGTTTTTGAAAGCAGGACAATATGAATTTAATTGGAAATTAGATTCAATAATATCATTTGAACTTGACGGTAAAATGTATTATTGCAGCATATTTAATGGAAAAATCGTTGGTTTGTATGAAGTACAAAAACTCAAAGAGGCCAGACAAGATATTGAGTTTATTGATACTTTTAAAAATAGTATAAAAACGAAAGGTGCAAGAAAAATAGATATAAAAACAAAAATACCTGTTTATCAAGAATACGACCTTTTTATGGACAAATATAAGTTTTTTAGTATTGATCTATCTACATCGGGCAAAGATCTACATTATCCAAACCGTCAAAAAATTAAAATAGGCGATGTTATTTATTCCCCAGCCGAAAGCATACAAAACAATCTTTTAGCCATTGATGATGTACCTAAAACAAACGTAGATGAAGCATTAAACGTTAATAAAAATAAGTCGTATTACATTGTTTCAAATGAAACCGTAACTGATTTTTGGACGCAACTAATAGCTTTAATTAAAGAACGTGAAGGAGATTTAAAAACATTTGCACAAGAAAACAAAAAGAAAACGTATGAAGAAATAGAAGCCGAATTTGACAAAGACAACCCCGAAATATTAAAAGAAATTGCGGCGTTTTGGAACAAGATTTTAGACAAATCGAACCTATATTTTGATTATGAAAATGCCAAAAATCCGATACAATTATTAGATAATTTGCAAGCGTATATCAAAAACAAACATACGCACGAGATTATTCCTTACAACGCCCTCTCCACCGGTATTCGTAATTTTATGTTCAGATTAGGGCATATTTATAGTTTATACTTTAATAAAACAATAGATAGTGGTTTTTTATTGGTCGACGAACCCGAAAACAGTTTATTTCCAGATTTTTTGTATGACCTTATCGATATTTATTTAGATATTATAAAAGACAAAAACACGCAGTTTTTTGTCGCGACCCACAACCCGATTATTGCGGCGCAATTTGAGCCTTTCGAGCGCGTTATTTTAAGGTTTGATGAAAGCGGCTTTGTGCAAGCGCATCGCGGACAGTCGCCCGTAGGTGATGACCCAAATGATTTGTTAGAAAATGACTTTGAAGTGCGTAATTTGATGCCACGACAAGGGCGCGAAGCCTTTAAACAGTACCAAGACTTGCGTCGACAGTTGCGCGAACTCATTGATGACTCCGATAAAGAGGGGTTGATGACCAAAATTAGCATTTTAGGGCAAAAATATAATTTTTAAAACCAATGAAATTTTTACCAAAAAACCCAAATTCAACGATACTTGCCGATGGTTTGACCTATCAAAAAAATCAAGCGGCAAATAACAAAAACCTACTTGTTCGGCTGTTGGCAGAGCAGCATAATTTTTGCGCGTATAGCGAAAAATATATCGAAGATTTAGATGCTGTAGAGGTAGAACATTTTGATGCAAGCAAAAAATATGCAGACAATTATTTTAATTATTATGCGGTGTTGCGCGTAATGAATGCCCGAAAACGCGATGTCGTTTTTCGTGGCAATGCCTTTTTTAATACTTTATTTTTTCACGATAAAGCTATATTATATCAACGTATTTGTTATATCAAAGAAGACTTTTTTTTTGAAGCAATAGATAGCGCAGACCAAACAGCACAAGACCTTATCGAATTTTTAGGTATGAATGATGAGCGGGTTTATCGGCAACGAAAAAATCATATTAACCGTTTGCAAAGTCTTAAATTAGATGCAAGATATGATGATGCAACGTTTTGTGATTATCTGAATAAGCACCCCAAAGAACTAAGTTTTATTACCGCCATCGAACACGAATTCGGGGTTTTATTGCCCAACTTTTTATAAATCAATCACACACACATCACACAAAACCATAAAAAAATGCACATTGCAGTAGTAGGAACGGGATACGTCGGACTCGTATCAGGCACTTGTTTTGCCGAAACAGGAAACCATGTTGTGTGCGTCGACATCGACGCACGGAAAGTAGAACGTATGAAAAACGGCGAAGTGCCGATATACGAACCCGGTCTCGAACAGCTTTTTGAGCGCAATACAAAAGCAGGGCGACTATCTTTCACAACCGACCTCAAAGCAGCTATTCAAGATGCCGAAGTCATCTTCTTAGCCCTGCCTACACCGCCGGGCGAAGGCGGTGCCGCCGACCTAAAATACATTTTGGGGGTTGCCACCGAGTTAGGCAAACTAATTACCGACTATAAAGTCATCGTAGATAAAAGCACCGTTCCGGTCGGAACATCGGATAAGGTGTCCGCTAATTTACTCGCCGCCGGATTAGACGCATCGCTATTCGATGTCGTTTCTAATCCCGAATTTTTGCGCGAAGGCGTGGCCGTTGAAGACTTTATGAAGCCCGACCGCGTAGTGATAGGTACGAGCGGCGCGCGCGCAAAGGAGGTAATGAACCGCTTGTATGCCCCGTTTGTGCGGCAGGGAAACCCTATTATTTTCATGGACGAGCGCAGTGCCGAAATGACAAAATATGCCGCAAATTCGTATCTCGCCGCCCGCATTTCCTTTATGAACGAAATCGCAAACCTTTGCGAACTTGCAGGTGCCGATGTGGACATGGTGCGCAAGGGTATGGGTAGCGATAACCGTATTGGTAAGCGTTTTTTGTTTCCGGGTATCGGTTATGGCGGCTCGTGTTTCCCGAAAGATGTGGAAGCCCTCGTAATGACGGCAAACGAATATGACTACGATTTTAAAATATTGAAATCGGTGATGCAGGTAAATCGTATTCAAAAGTCGGTAATGGTGCAAAAAGTACGCAAATATTTTGGCGATAACCTCACGGGCAAGACGTTTGCCCTCTGGGGATTAGCATTTAAGCCAAATACCGACGACATCAGAGAAGCACCCGCCCTTTATATCATTGATGAACTCATGGAACTCGGCGCAACATTCCGCGTATATGACCCCGAAGCCATGCCGAATGTAAAAGCGGTGTATGGCGATAAAATTCATTTCTGCAAAGAAGAATATGAAGCCCTCGCAGGTGCATCGGCACTGATTATCGCTACCGAATGGAACGAATTTAGAGCGCCCGACTTTGCGATATTGAAACAAAAACTCGCTGCACCTATTATTTTTGATGGCAGAAATCTTTATTCTGTCGAGGAAATGCAAGATAAAGGTTTTTATTATGAAAGTATTGGGCGCGAAGTGGTGAAATAGTTTACTTTTATAGCCTATACTTGCAGGTTTAATGCTATTAAGTTTGCAAGTATAGTTTTTTTTTTTGATGGAGGGAACATTAAACTGTAACTATTGAAATGCTACTTTGATTATGAAAATACTATAAAATTATTTTGCCAATACTTTGATTTTTTTAATTTTAATACCTATTTATATGTATATAAAACAACTCAATATACAAAATATACGCGCTATTTCTGACCTTGAAATAACTTTTGAGCAGCCTGCGGGTTGGCATGTGCTGATTGGCGACAATGGGCAGGGGAAAACAAGTGTGTTGAGAGCCGTGGTATTGGCAATGTTCGCTGATAGAGCAATAGATACTTTTAGAACTAATAGTTCTAAAATTTTAAAAGAAGGGCAAAGTGAAAGTAAAGTTACATTAAATATTGAAAATGTATTAAAAGATGTATTAGAATTTTACTATAAAATACAACTACAACCATCTCACATAATTGGTTTACAGACTCATGCCAATATAATTAACGATGTAAATAGAAAAGAAAATTTAATGTTTTTTTCTATGTCCTTTGGCGCAGTACGTCGTTTTTTTGGAAAAAGTGACGAGTTAAACGAAATGCAAAAATTTGATAAATATTTAGCGGCTCATTTTCCATTATTTAATGATGATGTTGTTTTTGATTCTCCTGTGGAGTGGCTAAAAAGTTTAAATTATAAAAAATTTGTTGAAAAAAATGAAAGCAGTAGTTTTATATTAAAATATCTTTTTGATTTTATAAATAATAGTAATTTATTGCCAAATAAGATAAAGTTCACAAACATAAGTTCCGACACTTTACATTTTACAAACGAAGACAACATAACCGTCACTTTACACGACCTCAGTAGCGGTTATATTTCGGTATTGTGCATCGTACTTACAATATTGATGCGTATGGTAGAAACAAACGCGCCCGAAGAGGTTTTTGCTAATTTTAAAAATGAAGATTACACAATTCCTATCAAAGGTTTTATTTTGATAGATGAAATAGACGCGCACCTACACCCCGAATGGCAAAACCGTATTGGCAAATGGTTTACGCAATACTTTCCAAATATACAATTTATTGTGACAACGCATAGTCCGTTGATTTGTCGGGCTTGCGCGAAAGGCAGTATTTGGCAACTTAAAGACGGTGGCGCAACGCAGGTTTTGGGCGTGGCAAAGGAAAGGTTGGTGTATGGTAATATTTTAGAAGCGACTGGTACAAATTTGTTTGGTGAAAACATGAGTGTAGATGAAAAAACACCCGAACTGCGCAATCGCTTAGGCGAATTATATGAAAAATCAATGATGGGTTTGATAGAAAGTAAGGACGAAGCCGAATTTGAGCATTTAAAATCCATTTTTCCTACCTTCAAACCCGCTTTTGTAAAATAATGATACAACTTTCCAATAAAATAAAGCCTTCAGAGGAGGTTTTAAATGGATTGGCAGCGTATCAATCCTTAATTGTAGGCAGTTTTGCAGAAAAACAAGCCTTAGCAAAAACAAAATTTTCATCGTACAATAGAAAACGCAATCCTAATTTTGATGCTGTAAAAACAGCACTCACTGATGGCATTGCATTGTTTATCAATCCAAGAACGGAAAATGGTATGGATTTTTGTAAACTAAACCTTCTTTCTTTTCATTTTGAAATTACAGCACCAAAAGGTACATTTGATTATGAAAGTGCAGATTATACTTTCAATACCGTTTTATGTTTAAATACGCAGCGTGAATATTTGCGTCAAGCAAGAGAAAACGCTTATGGAATGTATAAAACGAGATTATTTTATTATTTTAAAAACAAATCAATAGTACCAAAAGCACAATTAGATAAGATGATTGCCGAACTTCAAAAAGAAAGTCATATTACCGTTTGGAAGGAAATGCAACGCGCTTACAACAACGGCATTTTAGCCAAATTAGATATAGAATTAAACAAATTATTTCAATCCATTCCCGAATCTCTTAACGGGTAAAACAAAAAAATATGTACGAACTCTTACTCGCGGATATTACGACCATCACTTGCGATGCCATTGTAAACGCTGCAAATACCTCTTTGCTCGGCGGAGGCGGCGTTGATGGTGCAATACACCGCAAAGGCGGCAGCGCAATATTAGACGAATGCAGAGCCATTCGCGCCAAGCAAGGCAAATGCAAGGTCGGTGAAGCCGTGCATACGACGGCTGGCGATTTGCCTGCAAAATACGTCATACATACCGTCGGTCCAGTCTGGAATGGCGGCACAAAAAATGAAGCGGAGTTATTAACGAACTGCTATGCCAATAGTTTGCGTATTGCCAACGAATTAGGCTGTGAAAGTATCGCTTTTCCTTGTATTAGTACAGGTATTTATCATTTTCCGATAGCAGAAGCGGCAAAGATAGCCATTGCAGCCGTGAATTTTTATTATAAAAACAATCCAAATACCAGCCTGCAATCTTACACTTTTGTCTGTTTTGATAAAGCAAATTTTGAGGCTTATGCCGCAGTTTTCTTTAGTTGATTTATGTCAATGTCGGGTGTTATCGCCAAAAACTAAATGACGAAATAATAAACTGGGACAATTTATTTCCTATTTCATTCCACTATTTTAATATTTTAAAAAATCAAAAAATGAGCATCAAACGCCTTGTCATCACTAAATTATTCGGTCAATTTGACTACGATATTCCTTTGGATAACGTAGAAAATATGTGTATATTGACTGGTCCAAATGGTTATGGAAAAACCACTGTATTGAATATTATTGATAATATTA
>JBEEMU010000389.1:0-4354 GCA_041192485.1 Bacteroidota bacterium
ATGCCGACGGCATTGCCTGGCACCTCGTTTTTCTTGCGTATCCCCTACGCACCCGTGCGCGATATGATAGACGCAGGCTTGCCCGTTTGCTTGGCTTCCGACTATAATCCAGGCAGTACGCCAAGCGGCAAAATGCCTTTTGTCTTTTCGTTAGGCTGTATTCAAATGCGGCTTACGCCCGAAGAAGCCCTTAACGCGATTACGCTTAACGGCGCAGCAGCTATGGAACTCGGACACTCGCACGGCAGCCTTGCACGCGGCAAAGTTGCCAATTTTATCGTCACAAAGCCCGTTTCTTCGCTCGCCTTTCTGCCCTATTCTTATGGCAGCGACTGGATTGAAACCGTCATAATAGACGGGCGTTTGCCTTAATTTCAAAAAATAATACGTTTTAAAATTCAACTAAATTTTTAATCAATCATGATTCAAGTAGGTAACGCGGCTCCCGCATTCACGCTATTTAGTAGCGACAAAAAACAGGTTTCTCTCGGCGATTTCGCAGGTAAAAACGTGGTTTTATTGTTTTTTCCACAGGCCTTCACAGGCACCTGCACCAAAGAACTTTGCGATATGCGCGACAATTTGAGCAAATACGAAAGCTTAAATGCCGCAGTTTTGGCAGTTTCGGTAGATTCGGTTTTCACCTTAGAAAAGTATAAAACCGAGCAAAACTACAACTTTCCGATGCTTTCCGATTTCAACAAAGACGTTTCTGCCGCTTATGGCTCGCTCTACGAAGACTTTGTTTTCGGTATGAAAGGCGTTTCGAAGCGTTCAGCCTTTGTTATTGACGGGGAAGGGTTAGTGCGTTATGCCGAGGTATTAGACAATGCAGGCGAAATCCCAGATTTTGCGGCAGTTCGCAACGCTCTGTCGGCATTATAGGCTATTTAATTTATCAAAATGCAACTAAGCAAACACATTGAGGCACTAATTTTCGCTGCGGATACGCCTATCAAACGCGAAGAAATTAGGTCGGTTTTAGAAACACATTTAGAAACGACCATCTCCGCTGCCGATTTGGAAGCAGCTTACGCCGAATTATTGTCAAAATACAGCTCCGATGATTTTGTATTTGAAATCGTGGAAATTGCCGACGGCTTCAAGTTTTTGAGCAAAGGCGCATATCACGGCACTATTGGTACTTATTTAAAGCAAAATGCAAAGAAAAAACTTTCGCAAGCCGCTTTAGAAACCCTTTCTATCATTGCCTACAAACAGCCTGTCAGCAAAAGCGAGGTAGAGCAAATTCGCGGCGTAAACTGCGATTATGCCGTGCAAAAACTCTTAGAAAAAGAGCTTATTGCCATTGCAGGGCGCAGCGAAAGCGCAGGGCGACCGCTTTTATACGCAACGTCCAGCAAGTTTATGGATTATTTTGGTATAAAAAACATCAAAGAATTGCCAAAACCCAAAGACATCAAAGAAGCAAGCAGCGAAATTGGCGCATAGAGAACCGATAGAAAATATTGAGCAAACCAAAAATCGGCAATTCTTTTTCCAAAGAGTTGCCGATTTTTATTTTTTTCTTACCCAAATTTTGACCGTATTACATTTATTTGACGTACCTTTGCGCTGCGAAAACCGCAGTTACTTAAAAAAAGTTAGGCTTTTGTATTTCCAAAAGCAATAAATTTCTACCATGCACTTATCAGAACAAGAAATCGTCCGTAGAGAACACCTCGAAGCGATTCGCGAAATGGGGATAGACCCCTATCCTGCGGCACAGTATCATCTGACCGATACCGCAGAAAGTATCCGCAACAATTTTGACGATGCCGAACTGGAAAACTATAAGTTGGAAACCGTTTGTTTGGCAGGGCGCATGATGACGATGCGCGACATGGGAAAGGCAGCATTTATAAGCCTGCAAGACTCGTCAGGACGTATTCAACTCTATGTATCGAGCAACGATATATGCCCCGAAGGAGATACCGAAAAAGCATATTACAAAAGTTTTGTAAAAAAACTCTTGGACATCGGCGACTATATCGGCGTGACGGGCTATAAATTTCGGACAAAAGTGGGCGAAATTTCCATTCATGTGAAAAGCCTAACGCTTTTGAGCAAATGTTTGCGCCCATTGCCGATTGTGAAAATAGATGCCGACGGCAATAAATACGACGAGTTCATCGACCCAGAACTGCGCTACCGAATGCGTTATGTGGATTTGACCGTAAACCCACACGTTAAACCTATTTTCATGGCGCGTATCAAACTCATGACGACCATGCGGAACTTCTTTAATAACGAAGGCTGGCTCGAAGTGGAAACACCTATTTTACAAACCATACACGGCGGTGCGGCCGCTCGACCATTTAAAACGCATCATAATACACTCGATATGCCGCTTTATTTGCGTATCGCCAACGAATTATACCTAAAACGCTTGATTGTAGGCGGGTTTGACGGCGTGTATGAGTTCGGAAAAATGTTCCGCAACGAAGGCATGGACAGAACACACAACCCAGAGTTTACCGCCGTGGAATTGTATGTAGCTTATAAAGATTATTTTTGGATGATGGATATGACCGAAAAACTCTTGCAAACCTGCGCCGAAGCCGTTACGGGTAGCACCGAAGTAACTATCGGCGAGCGCACTATCAATTTTGCAAGCCCGTTTCAACGCTACACGATGTATGAATCTATTGAAAAATTCACGGGCATCGACGTTGCAGAAATGGACGAAAACGCCCTGCGCGATTTGTGTAAAAAAATGCACATCGACACCGATAACTCGATGGGCAAAGGCAAGCTGATAGACGAAATTTTCGGCGCAAAGGTAGAGCATAACCTCGTGCAACCTACGTTTATTACCGATTATCCAGAAGAAATGTCGCCACTTACAAAAAAACACCGCTCAAAACCAGGTTTAGTCGAGCGTTTCGAATTGTTTATCAATTGCAAAGAAGTCGCAAATGCGTATTCGGAGCTTAACGACCCGATTGACCAACGCGCCCGTTTTGAGGAGCAACTCAAATTAGTGGAACGCGGCGACGATGAAGCAATGCCGCTCGACGAAGACTTTTTACGCGCCTTAGAATTTGGAATGCCGCCTACTTCGGGCATCGGCATCGGCATCGACCGTCTTACAATGATGCTGACAAACCAAGTGTCTATTCAAGAAGTTCTTTTCTTCCCGCAAATGCGAGCAGAAATAGCGGGTGCTTAGAAACTCTAAATAGGAGAATAAATTTCAAATTAAATCGCCTAACATGAATGTCTATTCCAAACCTTAGCAGAGCTAAGAACAGAAACAGGCATCGAAAATTTGCGCGAAAATTCATTGAAAGATTATGCGCACTTTGCTTTCTATTGCGCCTCCTTGCTGATAGTTGTGGCAACGTTTTTATACCTTTCATGCGCGTTTTTGACTTGGCTTTTTTAAAAACCTATTCGATATATTGACTTCTTCACGAACCCCACGCCTTCAAGCCTTACAGGTTTAATGAGGTTTGAAGGTTCGTTGATAAGCCGACAATTCAGCAACCTATCAACGAAAAATCATGAACACGATAGCGGTAGAAGGAATGCGTTTTTACGCAAAACACGGTTTTTATAACCAAGAGGCTATTTTAGGCGGCTGGTATAGCGTAGATGTGTATGCCAGTACCGATTTTAGAAAAGCGGCTGCTAATGATGAATTAGGCGAAACCTTGAATTATGAAACCATTTTCTTAATATCGAAGTTTCAGATGGCGAAGCCTGCAAAACTCATTGAAACGGTTGCTTATAATATTATCAACGATATAAAGCATAAATATTCGGGTATTCAGGTGCTAAAAGTGCGAATAACCAAGCATTTTCCGCCGCTCGGAGGCGATGTTGCTCGCGCAATAGTAGAAATAGAGGAAACTTATCAGAAAAGTTGCGCAAAATGCAAAAAAGGCTTTTTCTGCTATAACGACGGCAATTGCTGGTGTCACGAGGTACGGGTTTCGCCCGAAATTCAGCGTATTTTAAAGGTGCAATTCAGCGGTTGTTTATGCCGAAAGTGTTTATCCGATTATTCGCATTGATTTTTTTAAATATTTTATTTTTTAAATATTTTATTTTTTTAATAAAAAAAACGCATCACTCTCAAAATGAAAGTGATGCGTTTTTATTTACAAAAGTACGCTGTTTGAATGACAAAACCGAGGTAAGTGCCTGCGGCAAAATAAACACGGTTATCTTTAGTCCACAACACCCTATTTAAAAAGGGTAAGCTGTAGCGATTATTCTACACTACTACTTACTTTACGCGCCTAAATAATTTTTCAATAATTTGGATTTAGAGGTCGTCCGCAATTTATTGATGGCTTTATCTTTTATTTGACGAACACGCTCGCGGGTCAAACCGAACTGGTCGCCG
>JBEEMU010000390.1:0-7434 GCA_041192485.1 Bacteroidota bacterium
AGAAGACGAACTAATCCATCAGCCACACGACAAGTTTTTCAGAGCAACTTTCGGTGACATAACGGTGGTGCGTGGACACCTACAAGCCTTTCTGCCACAAGAAGTCAGCGACCTGCTCGACTTTGACGGTTTAGTGCGTGATAACACAAGCTACGTTTCGGAAGCCTTAAAAGCACATTACTCCGATGTGGTTTGGAACCTAAACTACCACGATGCCAAAATAAAAATAGCGGTACTTTTCGAACACAAAACCACATCTGATAAGTATATTGCGCTGCAACTCCTGCGGTATATGCAGGAGATTTGGGACGCAGATATGACCGCCTACGACGACCTTACTCTTGTTATTCCAATCGTGGTGTATCAAGGGCTGGAAGCGTGGAAACACCGCCGTTTTGAAGATTTATTTCCTGGCATTTCTGGTATTTTCCTGCGCTATCTGCCCTCTTTCACCTACGAACGAACCGATGTAAACGAGCAAACGGAAGCCATCTTAACGCATCATCGCGCTCACAAAAACCTGTTAGTATTTCAAGTCATGCGACACGTTGCCACCCGCAATTTGGGCCCCGATGTCTTGTTCGAACTGTTAAGCGCTTTGGTAAATACGGAGCATTTCGGCTCGTATAATGATAAGTTTGCGAAAGAAGTTTTATCTTACCTATTCAATTACTCCGATGTCAAACCCATAGAAATTATAGAAAAAATACGTTTACTTTCTCTATCAAATCAAGAAAAATATATGAGTACCTTAAATCAATTTTATATCGAAGGTATTAGTCTCGGCGAAGCACGCGGCGAAGCACGCGGTTTACTCTTGACTGCCAAAATCATTAAACAGCACATAAAAGGTTTTTCGGCTGCCGCAATCGCCGAAAGCCTTGCTATTGCCATAGAAATGGTGCAAACCGCTATCGAAGAGTATGAAGCGAGCTAACTTCGGCTTCGGTACAATAGCCTATTTGCTGCATAACATTGCTTGCGAAGACATTATTTCACTTTCCGATTCCTCTTTTTGTGAACCACAAGAAATGTATGGCACAGGGAAATAAAGTTAGAGAATTAGCCAAGTCCGCCATCTAATGTCCAACGGCTTTCCGCAGCCGTTGCTACCCGTTTCACATAAAAAGCGCAACTTGCCTTAGCAGCCATTTCTTATCTGCCACGATGTCTTTCGCTTCAATTTTTGCGTAAAGCGCGGCAGCGGTTTCTTTTTTCTTTTGCGGCAACGCAGCCAACTTTTTAAATAAACTGATTAGCTCTAAATACTGCTGTTTGGTGTAAGCCGAAATAGTGGTATTGCGCAGCAAGTAAGCCCGAAACGACTGCATAGTACCCTCCAAAACAAGCATTTCATTTAGCGCGTAATACGTTTTCAGCAAGAGCCAGCGGCTGTCTAAGGCGTAAAATACATTGTCGTAATCCACGTCGCGCAAAAAGGTCAATACTTTTTGATAGTTTTCTTTTTGATAAGCTTCCTTTTGATAGGCTTCCGAATTTCGTTCTTGTTCAGCTTTCGCAAAATGCAGTTGTGCCATATTATAAGTGATGGCATTTTCGCGGCGTTCGGCGGGTAAAAACTGGCTGTAATTGCGAATAAAGTGCGCCGTTTTATCATATTCGCCTGCTCGCAACCCGATGGCTACCGTGTTTTTATAGCGAGCCACACCTAATTCGCCTGCCACAAACAGTACTTTATTATGCAGCAACACCTCAATTAAATTCAAATATTCCACGGCATACCGCTCGTCGCCGCTATTCACCTGTCGAATGCAAAAGTTGATACAATAGGTGTAGAGTTCTTTTAGCTCGGCATGGCTAAAATGCGTTCCATATTCCTCTAAAATGCCCTTCAATCGGTCAAAACTACCAGCCGTTTTTAGCGTCAATAAGTCATACACATTCAGATATACCGCAATAGGCGGCTCGTTGCGATAGCTGCTCGTTTGCAGCCATTGCATGATTTCGGCAACGCCTTCTATCGTATAAGTGTGTTGCAAAATATTCTGATGATTTAACACTTCGCAAATATAGCGCAGTTTTTCCGCCAAAAAATACACATCTAAGGCTTGGTGCAACACCTCTAAATTATTGCGATTCGTGCGTATTTGCTCGCTTTGCGCGTGTTCCAAGCCCAACTTTTCATACTTCAAGCGCGTAGCATAATGTGTGCTATCGCGCAAAGGCTGTGCGAGCAAGGCTTGCTGCGTTTGTGCGGCGGCGGCTTCATAACGGCGCGGCAGCCTTTGCTCCAACCAAATAGCAGCGGTGTCGGGCGGCGGCAACCGCTCTACTTGCAGAAAGCGCAAAACAAAGCGCGTAGCATCAGAAAGCAAGCGGTTATAGCGTTGCGTGTCGAACTCTTTGCTTTTTTTAGTGCTTGCTTCCGCAAAAACTGCCTTGAAAATACGCTTATCTAAGTCGGTTGCTGCTGCAAAATCGGTATCGACGGCCAATTCTGCGACCGCTTTGACAAGAGGCGCAAACCAAGTTGTATCGTTGAAATAAGGCGAAAGCGCAAATTTATACAATCGCAGCCGCTCCGCAAGGCTCAAAGAAGCCCAAAGTTCAAAAAATTTATTCATATCCTTGAAAATATTAAGTCTGCAAAGGTAGTGAAATGTATTTTATTTTAAAAACATTTTTTTTAACTATTGATAATCAAGTGTTTACTATTTACGCTAATTCAATCGGAAAGTATTTTTGTAAAAAAATGTATTTGCACAGCCCGAATATTTGCCCGACCTTTGCATCATCAATAAAACAGTTCACAATCAAACATGAAAAAATAAATTGTATGAAAAATCTAATTTTCATCTCGAAGGCTTTTATCATCGCTTGTTTCCTACTTTTTGCGCAACGCAGCATTGCTTCGCATATCTTAGGCGGCGATATTAGCTACCAACAAACATCAGGTAATACCTATCAAATTACTCTTACGCTGTTCCGCGACTGCAATGGCTTGGCTTTGCCGACAAGCCTTAACGTGGATATTAAAAGCCAATCGCTCTCTTATTCGCAAGCGATGACCCTCACGCAAACATCGACGACGAATATCTCGAATGTGTGTGCAAGTGCGGCTTCGGTTTGCAACGGTGGCAGTTATCCAGGTGCGGAAAAATGCGTTTATCAAGGCAATTTTACCTTGCCGCAAGCCAGCCGCGACTGGAAGTTTTCCTACACAGATTGTTGCCGTAGCGGGACTATCAGCAGTTTAGTACAGCCGAGTTCTGCTAATTTTTATATCGAGTCGATGCTCAATAACGTGGATTTTGGCGGCAATAATTCGGCGGTTTTCTACCGCGACCCGATGCTTACTATGCAAACGCAGCAGCCGTTTAGTCATAACGATAATGCGCAAGATTGGATTGACTCGGACTCTTTAGTTTATGAACTCGTGCCTGTAAGCACGGCAAGCGGACAAACGGCGGCCTATAATTTAGGCTACACCGCAACTAAACCGTTTAGCGTAGTAACGGGTTCGAATACGTTTAGCACGACTACGGGGCAAATCAATTTTACCCCAAATAGCCTTATGACGAGCGTCTTAGTCATGCGCGTATCTGACTATCGCAATGGCATTTTGCGCGGCTATGTCACTCGCGATATGCAGTATTCGGTTACGCCAAGTACCACAAATAATACGCCTACATGGAGTAGTGTGGCAAATGTATCGGGTGCAACTTATAATGCCGCTACGGGCGTTTTTAAAATGTGTGAAGGCAGCACGGTATCATTTAGCATAACAGCAACCGATGCGAATACGGCAAACGTGCTTGCTATGAGTAGTTCGTTACCTAATAATGCATCCATCTTAACGAACGGCATAAACCCAATAACCGTTACCTTTACTTGGACGGCAACTACGAGCGATGTCGGCAATCACAGCTTTAGTTTTTCGGCAAGTGACGATGCGTGTCCGCTTAAAGCCCTTGCGACAATAGGGTTTGTGCTAGAAGTAATTGCTCCGTCTGTGTCATTAAGTTTTACAAATGTGAATAACCCTAGTTGCTTTGGCATGAATAACGGTACTATTACAGCCGTAGGAAGCGGCGGAACACCTCCTTATGTGTATAGTGGCGGTATTTCATGGAGTCCTCAAGGTGTTTTTACACAACTAGCTTCAGGAACTTATACGGTTTCTGTTAGTGATGCTGTGGGTTGTTCAAGTTCGGCTTCTACGATGCTGATAGAACCGACTCCTCTTTCCGCAACCATGTTCGTAACGCCATCGGATTGTTCTAATCTTACAGGAGCTATCACGGCTATTGCTACTGGAGGCGTTTCACCTTATACCTACATTTGGACAGATGGTAGTACGACTCCTACTCCTACTACTTTAATAACGGGCATATATACTATTACAATTACCGATGCAAACGGTTGTACTACAACAGGGAGTACAGGTATTAACGTTTTAGCGAGTTGCGTTTACCCTGGCGATGCAAACAACGATGGCATCGCTGACAATACCGATTTGCTGCCGATAGCCTTAAGCAATGCCCTTACGGGAAATACGCGCCCGAACGCTACGACACAATGGGTTGGGCAAACCTCTCAAGACTGGTCGGCGAATATTATTAATACCACCGTAAACCTCAAACACGCCGACTGCAACGGCAACGGCACGATAGAAGCAAGCGATACCTTAGCGATTTTAGCCAATTATGGGCAAACGCATCAACGCCCCGCCGCCGCTATGGTTTTTCATCATAACGCCCCGACTATTAACTGCACTTTCCCAACAGATACGTTGCAAAGTGCGGTCTATCCTTACACGCTGCAAAGTAGTATTATGGTAGGCGATGCCATTAATCCTGCGACTGATATTACAGGCATTGCGTTTACCATAAACTACGATGGCACGCTGGCCAGTAGTGCGTATATGCTATTAAGCAGCCTTTCGTGGCTTGGCGCACCGAATGAGCTTTATCATTTGCAACACGACGACGGACAAGGGCATTTAGCCGTTGCAATAAGCCGTATAGATGGCACAACACGCAACGGACAAGGGCAGATAGCAACTTGCAGCTTTGTGATAGAAGATAATGTCATCGGGCGCGGCACGGCGGTAAACTACTCGTTTAATGTGAATGTGTCGGATATAAAAGCGATTAATAACCAAAATATTGTTAAAACGGTAAATGGCGGTAGCACGCATATTATCATCAAAAATGTCATTTTGAGTACCACACCTTCCGACTTTGCCGCCGCAGTCCGCGTTTTTCCAAACCCATTGCAATCAAATACCTTGCAAATAAAAGCGGAAAACGTGCGTTGTACCAATGTGGCACTTTACAATACTTTAGGACAATTAGTTTTAAACCATCAAGCGGCTTCTGACATGACAACGGTGCAAATACCCGATTTGCCAAACGGCATTTACACCCTAACGCTTACCGTAGAAGGGGCAAATGGTGATAGTGAAAAAGTATTAAAAAAGATAATCATAAGCCGCTAAAAGCATATACTGATTTTTATAACCGTATCAAAACACGCTACTTAAAAACCGCTATTACTCTATAGAGTAGTAGCGGTTTTTATTTCCTTAAAAATTTTCTTTTAAAAAGCCTATCATGCGCAAATGCGATTCATGTTGTGGGGCGTAATCATCTTTAATACTAAACTAATATTCAGAAATTTACATTTTGTCAATTTCAGGAAGAAGCCCCACCGATTTTACTACTTTTTCTATCGTCATACCTTGAATAATGATGCTAAATAAAACACACATATAAGTAGCAATAAGTAGCAAATCTTTTGTTTCACATTCAGAAAGCGATAGAACTAAGGCTAAAGAAAGTCCGCCGCGCAGGCCTCCCCAAACAATTATTCGAGCATCTTTTTTAGTCAAGCCTAACTGTTTTGGCAACCAGATAATCGGAAGATAAATCACGAGAATTCGCGACAGCAATACAATGAAAATAGAGCTAAAGCCGATTAAAAGATAGTTTAATTTAAAATCAATTACTACTAAAATAAAGGCAATAATAATAAATAAAATAGCATTTAAAATAACATCGAATACTTCCCAAAACTTATTGACATACTCCTGCGATGTATTGCTCATCGTTACGCCCTGTTTGTAATTGCCAACCAATAAACCCATAACGACCATGGCTAACGCACCCGAAATATGCAAATAAGTGCAAATATTATAACCCGCCATCACAAAAGCAATAGTTAATAATACCTCTGTTTGGTAATGATTAATAGATTTCAGCAGTTTATGAAGTACAAACCCTGCCAATAAACCAAAAAGCACACCTCCAACGGCTTCTTGTAGAAATAATAAGCCGAAGTTAGCGAGGTTAAACACGCCTGTTTGAGTGTGCAAGGTTTCTAAAAGCGAGATGAAAATAACCACTCCTACCCCATCGTTAAACAGGCTTTCGCCAACAATAATCGTTTCAATTTTCTTGGGAACGTTGGCTTTGGTTAAAATCCCAAGCACCGCTATCGGGTCGGTCGGCGAGATTAGTGCGCCAAACAGCAGGCAGTAAATAAAATCTATTTTGGTCTGAAATACTTGGCAGATGGCATAAAATAAGGCGGCAACAATAAGAGTAGAAAGAATGACACCGATGAAGGAAAAGAGTGTAATCGGCTTTAATTGCTGTTTGATATGCAGCCAATCGGTGTGCAACGAGCCAGCAAAAAGCAGGAAACCGAGCATGATTTCGAGAATAAATCGACTGATGTTTACCTGCTCTATCATCGCTCTTATTTCTATATAGGTTTGTAAAAAACAAAACTTACCCATAATAATCAACAGTGAAACCGCAGTAGATTGAACAAAAAGCCCAATAACAAACGGCATCTTTATAAACCGATGATTGATGTAGGCAAATGCAGCCGAAAGACTAACAAGAATGGTTAATATAAAATAAGTATTCATAGTAAAGTGCGGGTGTTTTGTGAAAAAACGCTACTCCGTATTTATTTTCTACCTGTAAATGCGGCGAGCATATCCCATTGCTCGTCGGAAACAGCCCCGAAGTCGCTAAACTGCCCTGCGCCGCGCAGCCATTCGCCGCCGTCAATCGTGATGCAGTCGCCATTGATATATGCAGAGAACTCCGAAATTAAGAAGGCGCAAAGGTTTGCAAGCTCCTGATGTTCGCCATTCCGTTTGAGCGGAATGCGGTGTTCGGGTGAAAACTTGGAAGCCAAATCGCCTGGCAGTAAGCGGCTCCACGCGCCTTCGGTCGGGAAAGGGCCTGGCGCAACGGCGTTCAAGCGAATGCCATATTTACTTCCCCATTCTACGGCTAAAGAGCGCGTCATGGCCAACACGCCTGCTTTTGCCGTTGCCGAAGGCACCACATAGCCGCTGCCCGTCCACGCATACGTTGTCACGATATTCAATACCGTTCCTTTTAGTTGGTTTTTAATCCAATATTTGCCCGTTGCTAAGGTCATATTAATCGTTCC
>JBEEMU010000391.1:0-3219 GCA_041192485.1 Bacteroidota bacterium
AACACAGCACCTCAAAACAAACGACAGAATGAGTAAACGGCCTTAACCACTGAGCAAAAGGTAGCTTTTATTGAGTAAACGGTTAGGAGCCGAAAGAAAATAAACAAGCCCAAGATGCCAAAAAGCCTTTCATGCAAGATGCATGAAAGGCTTAGGAAACTTCTCTTTATAACGCTACTTACGACTTACTTCCCTACTAAAATAACTTGTGTTTGTGTGCCGTCTTGCGTTTTCAAGCTAAGAAAATACACGCCGCTTGCTTGATTTCCTAAATCAACAGGCGCGTCTAAGTGCATCGTTTCGCCTATTTTGGTCGTAAAAACAAGCTGTCCGATAGCGTTTGTTACCGAAACTTCTACGTTTGTTGTTGCTGCAAAATCGGCTTTCACCACAAAATTTCCGTTGCTTGGGTTAGGGGCAATCGTAAAATTAGTAAAAGCCCGCGCCGCCGCCGCCGTAGCGGTGATTGTAGAAACTATCGCCGATGCCGTTATCGAGCAGCCGTTTTGGTCGGTAATAGTCACGGTATAGGTTCCAGCCAGCAAGCCCGTAGCGATTTGTGTAGTTTGCTGCGGTACAGTATTCCACAAATACGAAAGTTGCCCCGCACCGCCTGTAGCCATTGCAATAGCCGAGCCATTTGCTTGCCCCGCGTTTTCATTTGTTACAAAAGTATTGAGATTGATAGGTGTAGAAAAAATAACCGATGTAGTAGCAGTAGCCGTGCAACCAATCGCATTTGTCACCGTGACGGTATAAATACGAGGCGTTAATACGAGTTGCGTAGAATCGGTTGCGCCGTTGCTCCACAAAAAGCTCGTTCCGCCACCTTGTGCCGTCAATATAAAACGAGTGGAAGCGCAAATACTGCCAATAGGTTCGATGAAAATAGTAGGCGTAACGCTTGCCAGTTGCACTACCGTCACACTCGCCGTACCTTGCAAGCTGCCGCAGCTACTACTAATAGCAGTTGCTGTAACAGTATAAGTACCTCCTTGCGACACGGTGTTGATTGCACCCACAGTCCCATTCGACCATTGATAGTTGGAGCCGCCCGATGCTTGCAACTGCACCGTGCTATTGCCACACAAACTACCTGTCGAGTTGATGGTAGCGGTGAGAGCGGTCGGGGTTGTGTGATTTATATTATTTTCTACAACCGTATTGTCTAAACTTCCCCAAAGTGCGCGGCTGTTATCACCAGGAACCCAAGCACCATGCTGCAAATATTTGAGGTTGACAATATTTTGGTCGATAGGAAAACACGCAGGAGAACCTGGTAAATGCACGGTTCGCGCTGCGTCAGCAAAAACGCTAATCCGCCCTAATGTACTAGAAACGCGCTCGCAACGAATATAACCCGTTTGTTGTGCAGGTAACGGGATATGGAGAGCCTGATGCCAAACGTAAGTACCAGCACCTGCTTTCGTAATCATTTCGATACCATAATCCGAAGAGCCACAACCGAAGCAACTATTGTACAAAACCGAAATAGTATTATTGTTAGTGATGTCGTTAGGCCAAGTATTGCATTCAGGGTCGGAGGTTTCGGAGGTTAAAGAAGCAATGAGCGCACTAGGCCCCGTAGTAGTCCCACTTTGCGCAGTCCACTCAAAATCGAGTGTCCATTTCGCATTGCTCAATGTAAAACCAAGCGGCTTGAATTTATAATCATCAACACCACCGCAATAAGTGCCGTTGAAGTTAAAGCTACCACCTTGAATAGTAGTGCTTACAGGATTGATAGCTACCCAACCGTTGCTTGTTGTATAGGTATCCGTAAAGGTTTGCGCAAATGCTGATAAAGGGAATAGCAAACCAGCTAAAATAGAAAAATGTTGCATAATTTGTTTTTATAATTTGTAAAATTTATGGTTTTATTGCCATTCTTCCCGTATAATCGCTTCTTTGCAGCAATAATTGAATATGCTGCTCGCGTAAATAATTATCAATTGCTTCGCGTGCGCCTTGCCAATGCCCATAATCATCTATAATAAGTGCGCCCCCTTTTTGTAGTAAGGGGTATAAATGCACCATTTCATGGTAAGTAGAAGCATACCAATCTGTATCTAAACGCAAAACAGCAATATTATTTGGGAGGGTTGCAGGAAGTGTGTCTTCAACTTTTCCTTTTACAAAAGATATTTGCGAAAAAGGATAATTGGTAGATTTCATATTTTGCTGCACATCATTTATATCTGCATAACACCAATCATTTGCGCCATCGGTACGTTTGCTTGCATTAAATTCTATGGCTGCATCGGTTCCGTCAAATTGTCGGTCTTGTTCGGTGGGGTCAGACATTCCTTCAAACGTGTCATATAAAAAAATATGGCGTGAATTATCGCCAAAATGCTGTAAAGCCAAAGCCATCATCATGCTGTTGCCGCCGCGCCAAACGCCACACTCGACCATATCGCCTTTTATATTATTTTTAACAATATATTCAACAGCTTTAAAAACAGCATATTGTCGCTCAACCGAAGTCATCGTAAAGGCTTTGCATTTGGCGTGTAATTCTGCAAATGCAGGTTCCATGTCCACGGGAACACCATTTTTTACATATTGATTTGTTTTTACAATGTCGTAGCCTCTTGCCTGCAAAAAACGGCGTATTAATTGTCGCATTATTTTAAATAAAAAATTAATAAAAAAGTTAGTAAAAAAAGGTAAAAAATAAAATTAAAGTACAAAGATACACCTTTTTTTGTAAAGTAAATATTTTTATTCAAAATATTTTTAGGCTTCACAAAACCAAAAGAACAAATTTTATAAAAATAATATAGAAAAACGGCGTAATTTTGCGCAAAAGTACGTCATTATTTTCATTTGTTCTAATAAAATTAACGTGTTTCCAATACAATATCACGCCCATAACTGGCTTATTCGAAAAATAAACAATGGTAATGTTGTAAAAAACCAACCACTTTACAAAGGAAAACTCTACGATTTGGGTTGTGGAACCAAACCTTATTACGACTTTATCGCGCCTTGTGTATCGCAATATATAGGTGTTGACTGGGGCAATACTTTGCATGAACAAACAATGGACGTGATTGCCGATCTCAATCGCCCCTTGCCTTTACCCTCAAACGATGCGGATACAGTTGTTTGTTTTCAAACCTTAGAACATCTTTGCGAGCCACAGCAATTATTGGACGAAGCCTATCGCATTTTGAAGCCAAATGGTAAAATTTTGCTAACAGTTCCGTTTTTTTG
>JBEEMU010000392.1:0-4194 GCA_041192485.1 Bacteroidota bacterium
TTTGACCTACCAAACGATGACTGATTTTCGGGTAATGCCGAGCGGTCGTGGCACGATGACAAGCTCAAGTTTCCGTCCGAACGGTGGACCTACGTGCTTGTGTGGCGACCCTGCGGGTATGTTTTTCTTTTATGATATTGACCAAGAGCGGCAGGCAACGCGAGATACTTTGTTTGCATATTCGCGGTTTATGTTTCAAAATGCCGGCATGAAAGCGATGCGGGTAGATGCGGTTAAGCATTTTAGCAATGCTTTTATGGGCGATATGTTGGATAATTTGCATCAAAACGGCATTTCGCCTGAGTTAGTGGTCGGCGAGTCTTACGATTATAGCGCAACGGTGCTCAAGGCGTGGGTGGACGATGTACACGCAAATATGGACGCAAGCACGAAGGCAGACGTGAAAGTGAGCATTTTTGATTTCGCTTTGCGCGAACAAATGCGGCAGGCTTGCGATGCGTTTGGCTACGACGTGCGCAATTTGATGACTTCGGGTTGTGTAGAAGGTGCTGCTATGTCGGGCTATAATGTCGTTTCGTTCGTCAATAATCACGATTTTCGCGACCCTGCCCAAAATCAGCTCATTCTACACGACCCCATATTGCCTTATGCCTATATTCTTACCAATATAAAACTTGGCGTTCCGACCGTTTTTTATACCGATTACTATGGTGCAAATAATATGCGCGGCAGTATCAATGCACTAATGAAGGCACATAAAAAATACATCACTGGAGCCACTATGGTGGACTATTTGAATAAAATCGGGCAAAGCTATCCGCACACCTTTACAGGCGGTTTCGACAACACGAGTCTGTTGTATCAAGTGCGATTGGGCGATGCGCACCGCGATGTGGTCATGGCTATCAATTTTGCAGGCGAACGCATGAAAGTCGACCAAATGATAAACTCGGCTTCGGTAAGCCCAGGCGATACGCTCACCGATATTTTCGCCGTTTCGGGGCAACCCTTTACGATAACGACTCTGCAAAATTATATTCATATAGAGTTGCCGCCACGCAGCTTTGGTATGTGGGTAAAAGGCGATTTGCGCAACAATCTTATCAGTTTAACAGATACTTTATACACCGCAACAGGCGAAAAAATGGCTAAAAACGAAGTAACTGCCGACAACTCCTTGCAATTATTCCCGAACCCAAATGATGGCAACCAAGTAGCCTTAGCCTTCGAATCTACTACAAGCAACGATGCCATGATGACCCTTATAAATACTGTTGGACAAACGGTTTGGGCAGAAAAACTCAACATTAAAGCTGGAATGGAGGTTTATTTTATGGACTTACCAACCAGCCTGCCAACGGGCGTTTACTTCATGACGATGCGACAAAACGGTAAGCTGTTTCGACAAAAATTGGTGATAAATCATTGATTTTATAAAAAATGTTTATAAAAATAGTAGTAGTCTTATCAATAAAAGTCTTACCTTTGCCCCCAAATTTTTTAGTATAAATAGTATATACGACTACTTATTTTCATTCTATTATGCAACAAGTATGCAACAAGTGAACAATGATTGGCTGCTCGAACAAGCAGAATGGCTCGAAGCCTTAGAAGAAATAATCGAAGACAAATCGTCTGACGATGTGAAGGGACTTTTCACCGAACTCCGCAAACTTGCGGCTCGCAAAGGCGTAACCTTGGGCGGTGCATCGCTGAATACACCGTTTACCAACACGATTCACTCGCACGAACAACCTGCCTACCCTGGCGACCACGCTTTAGAGCAACGCATCGAGAACCTCACCCGTTGGAACGCCATGTCGATGGTGTTGCAAGGCGCAGATACTGATAGCGGCGTAGGCGGCCACATTTCTACTTATGCGGCTTGTGCAACGATGTACGAAGTCGCACTCAACCATTTTATTCGCCGCCCCTCGGCGGATTATGGCGGCGATTTGATGATGATTCAAGGTCATGCCTCGCCTGGCATTTATGCACGTTCTTTTTTAGAAGGTCGCCTTTCGGAAAATAAACTAAGCAACTTCCGCCGCGAACTCGCTGACGGTGGCGGACTCACTTCCTACCCACACCCGCGCCGTATGCCCGATTACTGGGATTTTCCTTCCGTTTCGATGGGTTTAGGCTCTATGATGGGTATTTACCAAGCACGTTACCAAAAATACTTGGAAGGGCGCGGTTTGAAACCCAAAAATGGCGGCAAAGTGTGGTGTTTTTTGGGTGATGGCGAAATGGACGAACCCGAAATTTACGGAACAGTAGGCTTGGGTTTACGCGAAAAATTGGACAATATTATTTTTGTAATCAATTGCAATTTACAGCGTTTAGATGGTCCTGTGCGCGGCAACGGCAAAGTGATTCAAGAGCATGAACGCCAGTTTCTGGGCTTCGGCTGGGACGTTATTAAGGTTGTTTGGGGCAGCGAATGGGACGCAGTTTTCGCAAAAGATACCAACGGAACCCTGCAAAATCGCTTATTGGAAATGCTCGACGGCGATTTTCAATACCTTTCCACCTTGACCGACCCTGCGGCTATTCGCGCAAAAATCGCAGGTGAAAATGCCGAAATTATTGCCCTGCTTGGCGCAATGACCGATACCGAAATTAGGGCACTTCGACGCGGCGGACACGACCGCGAAAAAGTGTATGCCGCTTACGACCGCGCCGTAAAAGCCGATAAACCTGTTTGCATCATCATGCACACGGTAAAAGGTTTTACACTCGGCTCGCAAGGCGAAGGGCAAAATACGGCGCATAATACCAAAAAAATTGCTTACGAAAATCGCGTTTTGCTCGCCAAACAATACGGCATCGAACTCTCGGACGATGATGCAAAAAAGGCAAAATTTTACGCGCCAAAAAGCGATTCTCCTGAAATAAAATATTTACACGAAAAACGACAAGCTCTCGGCGGCTATTGGCCTGCTCGCATCGACAAATCTGATGCCATAACAATGCCCAACGAAAAAGTATTTACCGACACTTTTTTGGGTAGTGGCGAAAAAGAACCGTCCACAACTGCCGCTTTTATCAGTATTTTAACGAGTTTGGTGCGCGATAAAGCTATCGGTAAATACATCGTACCAATTGTGCCAGACGAAGCGCAAACGTTTGGTATGCAATCGCTATTCAATTCAGTCGGTATTTATAATCCGCATGGGCAGCAATACCAAAAAATGCAAATTGGAACGCCGCTTATTCAGTATAATGAAAAAACAAACGGGCAAGTTTTGCAAGAAGGCATCAACGAAGCGGGCGCGTTAGCTTCGTTTTCGGCGGCGGGTTCTGCCTATTTCCTGCACGGAGTTCCCACTATTCCGTTCTATATTTACTACTCGATGTTCGGGTTTCAGCGCGTAGGCGACAGTATTTGGGCTACTGCCGACCAACTCGGCAAAGGCTTTTTGATTGGCGGAACCGCAGGGCGCACAACGCTCAACGGCGAAGGCTTGCAGCACGAAGACGGTCACTCGCTCACGATAGCTTCTACCGTGCCGAGTATCCGTAGCTACGACCCCGCATTTGCCTACGAACTCGCCGTTATCATCAAGGCAGGTATTCGCGAAATGTATGTAGAAAAAGTGCCGAAAGTATATTATATCATGGCGTACAACGAAAACCACGTTATGCCCTCCATGCCGCAAGGCAATGAAAACGGTGCCATTGAAAACGGCATTACAAAAGGTTTGTATCGTTTCCAAACATCAAAAACAAAGGCAAAAAAAGGCTTAAAAGCACACCTTTTTGGTAGCGGCTCTATCATGCAGCAGGTTTTGGCTGCCGCTAAAATGCTCGAAGACATGGGCATTAGCACCGATATTTGGTCGGCAACAAGCTATGTAGAACTTACTCGCGACTGTCAGGCTACCGAACGCCGCAATTTATTGCGAGGCACCGAGAAAACAGAAAAATCCTACTTCGAAACGCTTTTCGCAACCGAAGAAGGCGTGATTGTTTGCGTGTCCGATTTCATCAAATCGCTGCCAAACGGTTTAGCAAAATGGTCGCCTTTATATTTTACCACACTCGGCACCGATGGCTTCGGTTTGAGCGAAAGCCGCCCCGAGCTCCGCGAATATTTCGAAATAAACCCGAAATTCATCGCCCTCACCGTCCTCAATCGCCTCGCCACACAAGGCAAATTAGATTGGAAAAAAGTGCAGGCTTTCATCAAAGAAAACGGCATTTCGGTGGATAAGTTTGATGCAATGGAAG
>JBEEMU010000393.1:0-3089 GCA_041192485.1 Bacteroidota bacterium
ATTTTTTATATTGAATTTGAAAATTTATTGCCGTGTATTTCAAAATAGAAACGAAATACACGGCAAAGATACCGTTTTTTTGTTAAATAATCAATTTTTATTTTGCTTCGCCGCAATGACAATCGTTTTTGCCGCAACCGCAACAACCCGACTGCGGCACATCGCAACAGTCGCCAAATATTTTTTTGTATAATGTGGCTTTTAAAGCAGCATCGGGTATCATATCTATTATTTTCATGGCTTGGTCGATACGCTGATTTTCAAGTATTTGCGCTTGGTTTTCTAATTGTTTTGCTACGTTTTCTAAATCGGCTTTTTCTACCGCTGCCTGTTGTAGGCGGATATTGTAACAGTCTAAGGCTTCGCCGCCGCCGAGCAGAGCTTCGCATATCAGGTCATCGGTCGGCAGGACGTAGGTATTTGTTGATAAAATAATGCCAGGTATGGTAAAACCTGCGAAATCTTGCGCTAAATCGGGGCGAATTTGGGGAAATTCATAAACTACGGGCGGCACTTGTAGACTGTCGCAGCAACTTGTCATTTCCACGCGTTTGCATTCTATCAAGGCGTGTTTGTTGCCGCGATAGTCAAACACGTTGCAAAGTTGCAGTAAAATGCCGTTGAAAAAGTCGTCGGCATCGGCAGTCAGTTCAAAAATATCGTGCAAAAATGGGCGCAGTTGCGACAGTTTAACGGTGCGTTCGGTGCCATACAAATCTAAGGAAAACGCAAACGAAACATCGTGTAAATAGGTTGCCGTTAGGTATTCTTGGTTCATTTGACGGTAGATAAAATTCAGTACGCGGCTATGATTAATATTTGTTAGGTGTCGTGTAATTGTTTCTTCGTAGCCTTCGTTGTAGGTTTCCGTTGTCGTCGTGTTTATTTCTATTTTCCGATTGCGCGAACTACTTGCTGTATGCTTTTGAAAACTACTATCAAGTGCGCGTTTATTTTGCTCACGCACATTGTGTACGCCGTAGCCCGCCGTCAGACTGCCCGACCCGCTTTGACTAACGCCAACATCAACAGGCAGACCCGCCGCTTCTAACGGAACGCTCACATTCGTGCCAACCGACACCTTACCCGAACTGCCAATATTGAAATCTTCGCTTTTCGCTTCGCGATTAGTTTCCTCATTTTCAAGTGTTTGTGCAAATTCATTCGCGCTTTCTTCGCTAAACGAATCGATAATATTCTGCGCTTTCGTGCTGCTTTTCGTGCTATTTTTATAGGTTTTTATGCTAATTGTCGTCTCTTCACCCGGCTGTATGCTGAAGGTTTTCACCACATCACCCATGCCGTATTTACTCGGCACCGTGCAGGTTCGATAATGCTCGATGAGCGCGAAATAGGCATGAACGCCACGGTCGGTTACACTTGCCGGGTTTTTACTGTGCAGATAAACATTTTGGTAAACAATTTCAGTTTGCCCTGAAAAAGAGCGGCTAATGGTAGGAATAAACCCACCTTTGATACGGCTTGCAACTTCTGTAATGTAGGCGAAAAGCGATTTTGCTACCGTCCAGTTTTTATCCGCGAAACTATAATTTGGCGTACCCAGCAACGTAAGCATGTATTTTGCATGTTTGAAAATTTCATAAACGGTCGGATTCTCAAACGTCCATTCTACCGTTGTGCTTGTTGTTACAGGCGGCGTTGTCGGCGGGTTTAAAACCGTTGCATTCAAGGCTAAAATATCGTTTACACTTGTACCATTTACCCATTCTACCGAAAAACGCTCGTGCAAACTCAAACCGTCGGGGTTTGCGATGAGTTTGTTTTTGCTCGGCAGTCCGATAAGAAACTCCAAGAATTCGCCTTGCACCTCAGCGAGCGATAGGTTTGTAAGCATTTGGGCGAATGGCGGAATAGCAGCGAGAACGCTCACCTTTAACTTCGATTTATCGATTTTAATAGGTATGATTCCCGTTGCATCTACGACCGTTTTTACGCGTAAATCGTAATCGATTTTCGGCGCACCGCCCGAACCTAAGCCGATAAACGGCTCGTGCAAGTCGCATTGTGGTGTGTAGCCTTTTTCGTGGCAATCGCAGCCGCCTGTTTTAATAATTTCTGGTGTGTTGTAAAGCATGGTTTGTAAAATGTGGGTTGAGATTGTGAAACAGTGGGTTGTTTTGATTGTGCCTAACGTCAGTATATGTGCTTTTTGCCGCTAAAAAAATAGACAAGTCGCGCGTTTAGCGCACCGCTTTGCGGCAAATTGGCGTATATACAATGTTCTGCCTCGTTTTTTTATTTTTTAAAACCATCGTTTTCAGAGAAAAATAGTTTGATTTTGAAAAAGGGCAAAAGGGAAGGCTCTTTGGCGGCTGTGTTGCGCCTGCGGCAGCCGACAATGTGCCTTTCCTTTTGCCCGATAGATTTTATGGATTTGCGATGGGTTGCATTACGTTATTTTAGGGCTGTTTTGTTGTGCGTTATGACTTTATAGATATGTATGGTTTATTTCTTTGAATGGCTTAAAAACAGTATTTTATTCTAAATTGTGTATTTTAGATGTTTTTGAATGCTATTATTCATAAAAATAAGCCGTACCACTACTGAAAGTGATACGGCTTTGAATTTTACAAGGCAGGTGCATTTTCTTTTTGCACGAAAATTTTGGGATTTAGATATTTTAGGACTAGTGCTGTATTTGTACTTTTTGCGTATAAAGCATACCTGCATCAGTTTTTACGGTTAGCAAATATAAGCCTTGTGGTAAGTTTTGTGCAGATACTTCCACACTATTTTTACCTGCTGCCGTCCGCTGCGATTTGCTATACACCTGTTTGCCTGCCACATCAAAAAGTAGGATTGTAGTTGGCTCTTCTGTTGCCATTTCAAACTCTACTGTCATGTTGCCGTCTGTTGTTGGGTTTGGATAGATTTTTATACCTTTCGTTTCTGGTGGGGTTAGAGTAGCCGTCATAGCCGCAGGTAATTTGCTTTCAGGTATTATTTGCATAATATCCTGTGTACTTACAATTCTAATAACATCATTGATGTTAGCGGTACTTGTTTCAATTGATTGTACATTAGCAAGTGTTGTTGTTCCCGAATTACCTGTGCTACGCGCTGCGGCG
>JBEEMU010000394.1:0-5118 GCA_041192485.1 Bacteroidota bacterium
TTGATTATCACTCGTTTGGTTGTCATCAATACCCAGTATGACGGTCTGCGGAGGAAAATAGTTTTGCGAAATGCTTAACATGCAAAGCATTTTGACGGTATTTTGAAAATAGTCATTTCCTGCAATCGGCTCGTTGATGACATACGTCCATAAATTATTGAGCCACGTTTGGTTGACACTATTCACGCAAGCAGCAACGCCGAGTGGTGCCAGATATACGATGTCGCTGTAATTAGCTCCAGGTATATTGGTTCCGTCTAATTTATAGCCTGCTTGCAAGTTAGTAATCGTATTGTTTGTGTGGCTTTTCAGCCAAATATTCATTTTGTCGCAAGCGTTTTTTGCCTGTATATCGCCATTGATTAAATAGCTGGTGCCTAAATGCCACGGCACTCTACAAGCATTATAATAATAAGCTCCGTCGTAAGCCGATTCTAAAAAATTAGCGGCGGCGGGGTGAGGGGTTCCGTCTATATCTTCAATAAAGTCGGGAATAAGCCCCGTAACTGGGCTGAAATTTGCCTGCATATTTCCAAGCAAGCTGTAGCAAGTTGCCTTTACAGTATTCCAAGTAGCATCGTGGGTGAAGGCATTAAAACTGGTAAAATGATCAAACATGAAATCGGAAGGTCGAGTATCGTCTTTTGTGGTGGCCGTTGTTGCCCAGTCGCCCAAAAGCAAGGTATTATAAGGAGCGTAAGTTTCCGATGCTTTTATGGCATTTATTAAAGTGGTGGCTTCCGCCAAATAATTGATAGAGCTGGTGCTACCCCATTGCGTATGCGCCAATAGTAAGGCATAAGCAATGTCCAAATCGCCGTCGGTTGCAGCGTCGGAGCCTGTGCTTACACAGCCGATTCCTTGCCGCCAGTTCATTAGGCTTGGGTTTATGGTACTTGGGTGCGACTTATACCAGCGATACAACCCGTCAAAATAGGTTTTCGCTTGTGGGTCGAAGCCTGCCATATACGCTACGATTACCATTCCGTAGCCCTGCCCTTCGCTTACGCAAATGCTGCTGCCGTTAATATACTCAATATAATACTCGCCGCTGGTGCAGCCCTGTTTTAAATAAGCCGTTTTCCAAGCCGTATAAAAAGCAGAAACCGCATCGTCCATCTGCGCCTGTGTCTGATTGGTTGGCTTTATACAACCCGCCGTGACAGGGTAATGGCTCGGAAATGGTTTTGCGGGCGTTTGCGCAAAGCTAAGACCGAGGCGAAGGCAGGAGCATATACTTAGGAATAAAATTTTGCTCATGATAAGGAATGTTATAAATATCGTTCTTTGATAGTATTTAAATGATGTTTGGTATGCCCGATAGAGAGATGGGCTAAAGCACTGGCACTAACTTGATGCCCCGCGCGCCGTTCCCCAGAAGAATAAAATCGCTTGTTGGGTGCAATCGTCGAATAATTGAAAAAAATTGCCTTCGCCCACCAATACTACTTGCCATCATTTTAGTATTTATGATTGGCTGATTGATAAGGCAGAGATGCACATTTTTTTCGACTTTGTAAAAATCGAATGCCTAAAAAACGAGTTTTACAAATCTTTTTCCATCGAAAGATGAGGAATTCCAACTTCTATATACTCCTCTCCTACCTGCCTATAGCCGAGTTTTTCGTAAAAAGAAACCGCTTCGCGCCGAGCGTGTAAAATCATTTTGCTGTATTTTTTGCCTTTCGAATAGCTTTCGCTAAACAAGACTAAGGCTTTTCCAACCCCTTGTTTTTGCGCCTGTTCGCACACGGCAACCTGCCGCATTTGCACCCTATTTTCATCTTGATGCGTTAGCAGCAGCACGCCAAGTAGCAAACCCGTGTCGGAGTAAGCAGCCAAATGCGTGTCGGCATATTCCGCACTTAAAAACGCTACCGAAAACGATAGCCCAAGCGGCTTCCGCAAAATAAGGTCGCGCAACTGCACGGCTTCGTCATATTCAGGCGTAGCAAACTGTATTGGAGTGATATACATAAGTAAAAATATAATATATAATTTAAAAAACGCCTAACCGCCTGCTTTTTTCGCTTTATGACCTTGTGCTATCAAAAAAGCAAAGACTTTATCGCGATGGTCGCCCTGCAAAATAATTTCGCCATTCTTTGCCGTTCCGCCTACGCCGCAATGCGATTTCAGGGCTTTTGCCAAACGCTCTAAGTCGTTATTTTCGCCGTCGAAACCCTTTACTACCGTAGCTATTCGGTTGCCTTTTTGTCGCTCTAACCATATTCGCAAATTCGCTTGTGGCAAATTTTCAGTAGTCGCTTTCTCGTTTATTTCGGTTTCTTTCTGGTCGTCGCCTTTCGGCAAAAACTGTTTGAGTTTTTCTAAATCGTCGAACATGGCTTACTATTTTTTTAAAAAGATTTACTTCCCGTAGGAATGACGACACAAAGATACGGACTTTCACCCAGTTTTCAGTAGGAATGTAATGGAAAAGTTATTTTGATTAGTTTTCAAAAAAAACATACCTTTGCAGTTGAAAGTATTAAAAATGAAATATCATCGAAAATAAATTTCTTTTTTTACCAAAAGAGCCTACATTATTAGCCGTTTCGGGCGGTATAGACAGTGTGGCGCTAACGGCTTTGTATGCGATGCAGCAAATTCCGTTTGCTATTGCGCACGTCAATTTTGGGTTGCGGAGCTTAGAAAGCGACGAAGACGAAGCTTTTGTTTGCGCAATAGCCGAAAAATACGGCGTTCCTTTTTTTATAAAACGAGTAGAAACGGCAGCTTTTGCAGCAAAAAACAAGCAAAGCATACAAACTGCCGCTCGCAAATTGCGCTATGAATGGTTTGAGGAATTACGGCAAACGCACGGTTTTCACTATATCGCTACGGCACATCATGCAGGCGACCAGGTGGAAACTATCCTGCATCATCTGGTGCGCGGGGCAGGCTTGCGTGGGCTCGGCGGCATGAAATTTTTGGTCGAAAATCATATTTTACGCCCTTTACTCTCGTTTTCAAAAGCCGATTTATTGGCTATTTTGCAAAAAGAAGGGCTTGCTTGGCGCGAAGACAGCAGCAATAGTTCGGTAAAATATACCCGAAATTTGTTGCGACACGAGGTTCTGCCTATTTTGAAAAAAATAAACCCGAATGTAGAGCAAACAATGGGTAAAAACGCGCACTATTTGCAGCAAGCGCAAGGCTTATTGGCTTGGGCGGCGGCAGAATGGAAAGAGAAATTAGTTGTATTTTCAGCCGAAGTTGATTTGATTAAAGTAGAGAATGCCTGTTGGCAAATTGATTTGCAAGGCTTGAAAAAACTGCCCTTTGCCCACACTTTACTGCACGAATGGCTATTTGATTGCCTTTTTACGGCAACTCAACTCGACGATATACTGACAAACGCGCAAAATGGCGCATTATTTTATAGCCAAACGCATATTGCCGAAATTCATAAAAATCAATTGGTTGTTCAAAAAAAGAATGAAAACGAAAATGATTTTTTTACACAAGAAATAACTGAAAATAGGAGTCAAAATAGGAGTCAAAATAGGAGTCAAAATAAGAATCAAATTGTCACAAAAATTACTTTTCAGCACTCTTTTTTTGAATTTTTCGCCCAAGAAACCGATTTTATTCTAAGCTATAATGATTTTTTTGCAAAAATACCTCTCGAAAAACTGCATTTTCCTTTGACTTTGCGGCAAATAAAGCAAGGAGACCGCTTTAAACCATCGGGAATGGGCGGTAAAAGCAAATTATTGTCCGATTTTTTAAAAGATAATAAGGTTTTGCGTGGGCAACGCAACAATTCCTTGGTTTTGTGTAATGGCGATGCAGAAATATTGGCTGTTTTTTACGCCCAAAAAATTCGATTGAAAGCGTTTTAGGAACAGATAGAAAATAAGGGCGACAAACGGATTTTCAATTGAGAATAGCACAACGACCGAGAGAGCCAATAAAAAAAGGCGTTCCTGACTTTTGTCAAGTTCGCCTTTCTCGTTGTAAACCCTTTTTTAAACCAAAACAACTTATTCAAATCAAGTCAATTAAGTGTTTCATTTACTATTAAAACGGCTGCCAACGGTATTTCGCTGCTTCGCAATATGTTTTTAAAATGTTAAAGTTTTTACCCATTCCTAAACACTCGGATAGGCGATAAAATAATAATTGCGGCGACTATAAAACTCTTCTTTAAATTCGGCTTCGGTGAATGGCGTTTTGCCTTGTAGCCAACGTTTCATCAAAGAAACACGAAGCCCACAACTTGTTAATAATTGAAACACTTTATCGGGCGACGAATTATAAAATTCGGAAGCTCCCAGCCCGTGTTCAAAAATAATAACGGGTTTATTGCGGATAATTGTTTCTTTTGCGCCTTCTAACACCAATAATTCGCCGCCTTCCACATCTATTTTAATCAAATCCACTTTTACCATAGCGGGAATCACATTGTCCATTTTATCAATTTTCACCTGAATAGTCGTGTCTTCTTCCGTTTCTCTATCGTATTGCCGCTTTTTCAAGCCGCTGTAAGCAGGGTTCGAAACCACATAATTAAAGGTCGTAAAACCCGTTTCATTACTAAGCGCAATGTCCAAAATGTGGCAATTCGTATCTTTATATTTCGCTACTAAGTTTTGGTACATGTGCGGTATTGGCTCAAAGCCATAATGATGCCCCAAGCCCGCCTTGCTGCGAATTAAATCCAAAACTTCCCCCTTGTGGCAGCCTACATCGATGCAGACGCTATCCGCAAAACATACTTTTGCGATAACCTCTTTCGTTTGAGTATCGTATTTCTGATTTTGCGTAAAATCAATCGGAATTCGTTTAATAATTTTTTTTAGGAAGTCTTTCATTACCTGTTTATATAAAAAAAAGAATACGTTATTTTGATTTTTGGTTAAAAAAAATGGAAAGCGTAGAAATCGCAACAAAAGTTACTAAATTTCTACGTTTTCCATCATAAAATAGGTAAGGGCTTTGGTAATAAGGAAAGCGTCTAAAGGGAACTTATCCGAAATAAGAACGCAATAAAAGCCTCTATAAGCAGTAGTGATTAAATAATCACGGTTTTGAAGCTCTATTAAATAGGGCACTCTGAGCGCGAATAATAACCGTATTTATTTTGCTGCTGGCGTTTATCTTACCGAAAAA
>JBEEMU010000395.1:0-7597 GCA_041192485.1 Bacteroidota bacterium
GAAAGCGATGTTCGGCAGCTCATCGATGCCTTGAAAGCCGAGCATCATAAAGCGCGGCATTTTTGTTATGCTTGGCGGCTGGGTTTAGATGCAAATTTGTACCGCGCTAACGACGATGGCGAGCCGAGCGGAACCGCAGGGCGACCGATACTTGGGCAAATAGACAGCTTCGGGCTAACGAATGTGTTTATTGTGGTTGTACGATACTTTGGCGGAACCAAATTAGGTACGTCGGGTTTGATTCAAGCTTATAAAGAAAGCGCACAAGAAGCTCTTAATCAAGCTCTTAATCGCGCTATCATCATAGAAAAACGGATAGAAACAACGCTTGAAATTGTCTGCGAATATGCAGCTGTTTCTCCCGTTTTAAACGCACTTAAACGCACGGAAGGCCGCGTCATTGAGCAGGATTTTGGTATGAATATTCGCTTTTTATTCAGTATTCCGCTCGATGATATTGCCGCTTTTGAAACACTTTTAAATGATATAAGTAGGAAACTATATATTAAGTAGCAGAACTATATAGACCTTGCGTTGTGTGGTAGGCTGAAGACCCGTCAGAGCTAAACGAACAACAAATAATTAATTTAATAATATTATGGCATTTTTAACAATTCCAAAACAAAAAACTGTTTTGCGCGAAGCAACCGATATAAAAAACTACCTTTCGGTGCGTGGTATTTTGTATGAACAATGGCAGGCAGCAACTCGATTAGCCGACGATGCCGACCAAGACACTATTTTAAACGCCTATTCCCACGTTTTACAGCCGTATATGGCTGCGAATGGCTACAAAACGGCCGATGTAATTAATGTGACACCAAATTCGCCTAATTTAGAAGCCCTGCGCACGAAGTTTTTAAGCGAACACACGCATACCGAAGACGAAGTGCGGTTTTTCGTGGACGGCGAAGGAATGTTTTGGTTTAATTTGGAGGGCGAAAATGACGTATTTTGCGTGACTTGTCAAGCTGGCGACCTCATTTCTGTGCCTGCAAACAGCAAACACTGGTTCGATTTAGGCTCTAAAACCTTCGTCAAAGCCATTCGTGTTTTCATCGATACGTCGGGCTGGGTGCCGCATTACACGAATAGCGGAATTGATGTAAAATACAGCTCTTTATAAATCGCTTTATAAATTGATATGCCGCAAAATATCTACAAATTGCCAAACATCTTCGAATGAATTGTAGAGCGGTACGGGCGCAACTCGAATAACGTTTGGTTCGCGCCAGTCGCAAATTACGCCGCGAGCGGTAAGTGCTTAAAAAACCGTTCTTCCTTTATATTGAAAGACTAAGGAGAGCTGGCAACCGCGCTCTTCTGGGTTTGAGGGGGTGATGATAGTAAAAATATCGCGGTCAGCATTGAAATCGTTGAGTAAAAACTCCATATACCCGGTCAATTTCTCGCTTTTTTGGCGCAAAGCCATCATACCCGCTTCGTGGAAAATGTCCAAACTGGCTTTGTGTGCAGCAAAGCTAAACACTTGCGCATTGCTAAGTTGCCAACCGGCTGCGCCTTGCATCGGAATAAACCCTTTTTTCATTTGAAAACGCGAGGCTTCATCATGTCCCCACCAACCTGCAAAACGGGGCAAATTCGGGTTATTGCCGTGTCGTTCATGCACAAAAACGCCGCCAGGCCCACCTGGCCCCGAATTGAGGTATTTATAGCTGCACCACACCGCAAAATCCACCTGCCAGTCGTGCAAATTCAAGGGAATATTGCCAGCGGTATGCGCCAAATCGAAGCCTGAATACGCGCCTACCGTATGCGCCATTTTCGCAATAGCGGGAATATCAAAAAACTGCCCCGTATAGTAATTCACGCCCGAAAACATAACGAGAGCAACGCTTGAGCCGTGTTCTTTAATCACTTTTAGGATATCTTCGGTGCGCAAAGTGTGTTCGCCCTCGCGTGGGGCAACTTCTATAATTGCGTCGTCGGGGGCAAAACCATGCCATTTTACTTGGCTTTCCATCGCGTATTGGTCAGAGGGAAATGCGCCCGCTTCCATAATGATTTTATAGCGCGTAGGGCTTGGTTTGTAAAACGAAACCATCATCAGATGCAAATTAGTTGTTAAAGTGTTCATCACAACAACTTCGTTTTCATCTTTTGCGCCAACTAAGGCTGCCGATTGTTTTAATAAAAAACGATGATAATACATCCAGGGCAATTCGCCTTCAAAATGCCCCTCTACGCCATACGTTTCCCAGTGAGTGAGTTCGTTATTGATAGCTTCGCGGACGGTTTTTGGCTGTAAGCCCAAGGAGTTGCCCGTGAAATATAAGGCATCTTTTCCGCCTATTTTTGGAAAATGAAACTGGTGGCGATAATCGCGCAGCGTGTCTTCGTGGTCGAGGCTGCGAGCAAAATCAAGACTGGTAGTAACTACTACTTGCTTTGGCATTATATGGCTAATTAAATATTTACAATTTTATAGGAATTCCTTGGTAGAAATCCACAATTTTCAATTTGAATAAATAGTCGTATTTTTTTTCAATAACATTTAGCCTTGCATTGTCTAAAACGCTTTGTGCTGTACTTAGCTCAAAGGAATTTGCTGCGCCTGCGGCAAACCGTTTTTCGCTGTTTGCATAAGCTAACTCACGCGCTTTTAGCGTTTTTTGCGCCGCTTGCAAGACCTTTTGCGCCGCTTTTGCATTTGCAAGGGCGAGTGTGACATCGTTATTTAACTGTCGTTTTGTTTGCTCTGCCTGCACAGATGCGAGTTGCACTTGCAGTTTTGCGCGTTCGGTAGCAATTTTTACTTGGCGGCCTTGATAGATGGGAATGGAAACACTTATGCCGACGGTTGTGCTGAAATTGTCGGCAATTTGCTTGAAGTAGGGCGTGTTTTCTAATACAACTTTGGGCTGTCGCACCAATAATGGCAGATAGTTTTCGGGGGCGGTCGGGCTGGCGGGGATATACAAATCGCCAAAATATTGGGCTGTTCCTTGTTCAATACCCGCTAATTGTTTACCAAGGCTTGAATAGTTGGTGCGCAAGCTGCCGAAAGTTTGCACCGTAGGCAGTCCGCGCCCATTTGCTATTGCAACGGTTACTTCTGCGCTTTTGCGGCGCAAATCGGCGGCTTGTATTTGCGGCTGTGTTGCTATCGCCTTTTCATATAAATTAGTAGCCGTCAAGGTCGCTAAATTGTCGGCAGGAATCGCAATTTCGAGATGTTCTACCAAAAAATCGTCATTCATCGGCGCGTTCATCAGCATTTTCAAGCTCAAATAAGCGGCCGCCACGACGTTTTCACCCTGCACAATCATTTGCTCGTTGGCGGCTTCGGCGGCTTCTAAATCTAAGCGATTGCCTGCTGGCAACGAGCCTGCGTTGATAAACTTCTGAATTTGAGTGAGTTGTCGTTTCGTTTGCGCTAAATTTTCGTTTGCCGCTTTTAAGTTGTCTTCGGCTTGCAAAACGTTCAAATAGGCTTGCGCAACGCTTAACGCAATATTATTTAGCACCGTTGCAGCATCGGCTTTGCTTGCAGCTATATCTATATCGGCTTGTTTGATGCCATTTTTTATCGTGCCGCCAGCATACAGTGTGTAATTGCCACTTACACTATAACTATTCGAAAAAATGGTTTGATTGGCAAATGAATTCGAGGTAGGGTCCACCGAACGCCCAAGGTTGAGGGAAGGCTGAAACGAGCCGTTCACCGTTGGCATTTGCTGCGCTTTTGCTTGGGCTTGCTGCAAAACAGCGTTGCCAACTTGTAATGCCGATTGTTTTAATTGTAAATTATTGTCGGCAGCATACTGTACGCATTTTTCCAAGCTCCAAGTCGTTTGCGCTTTCGTCGTTTGCGCTTTCGTCGTTTGCATATTTGCCGAAAGGCTAAAAATTGCAAAAAAAGCAACCGTGTAGTACTGTTTTTTCAACATGATTATTTTTTTAAATTATTTTAGATACGCCCTTATCTTTATCTTTGACCAAACATTCCACCAATTTGCCAAGCGAATGGGAGGGTTGGAATATCGTCATGTCGCGATAATGCGCTGCTCGACACTGCAAATACATCGGAACGCCGCCGCGAGCATGGAGCGTGAGGGTTATATTGCCAAAACATTGCTCTATTTTGTCGCCTTTTTTGCACGTCGTGGGCGGCTTTAAATAATAGCGCTCGATGGTTTCTTTGCGCTCGGAAGGGCAGATATAGGTGCGTATGTCTGCCGCTTGCAGCGTGTAACCTGTTCTTGCGAGTGCTTGCGCAAAATGGTCTAAAAGATATTGAAAATCTTGTATATTATGCCCTTTTTCGTCGAATTTCAAGACGAAGCCTCGTGTACATTTGGCCACATTAAACGAAAGGCGGCTGTCGCAAGGGGCTAATTTGCAGCCGCAATTATAATTATTATACTGTTTTTGAAAAAAATCGAGCCATTTAGTGTAGGCGCGAGTTTGCAGCCATTGTTCCCTTTTTTCCTTCTGCTCTTGGCTGCGCACTAAGGGTTCCACGATTGATGTAACCTTTGTGAGGTCACATTCTATCGTAGAAGGCAGCGGCTTTTCGCTTATCGGCGAGGAACCCAAAACACGGAGAATCCAGTTTAATGGCATAAACAAAGTAATTACAAGTAGATGTAAGATGCCTACGGCGAAATAAACACGGTTATCATTAGTCTTAAGATGTCCCGTTTTACGGGGCTTGAAAACCGCAATTATTTATACACTACTACTTAAGGAACGATATTTAAAACATTATTTGGTGTAAAAAGTTGTTTAGAATTATTCTAAATAGGTATTTTTGTAAAAAAAACTATGAATATCGCTCGTCTAAACAAGATAATGCAGGATTTTTGCCCAAATTTACGAGGGGTCGGTAGTAATCCATTATTTCGCGCATATCTTTTTCGAGGTCGCCCGTAGGATACATCACATAGTTTATACCGATTTTTTTATCTTTAAAATTGCAATGAGAAAGTGCGATAGGCACATTTGCGCGTAAAGCAACATGATAAAAGCCAAGTTTCCACCGTTTGCGGAGATCGCGAGTGCCTTCGGGTGTCACGAGTACGACCATTTCGTCGCGGTCAGCGAACATTTCGCTCATCGCATACACCATGTTTTGCCGTTCTCCTGCTTCTCCTGTTGGGCTGCGATTGATGGGTATTGCGCCAAGTGCCGACAAAATATACTTGAACGGAAACACCATGACCGAATCCTTTATGGTGAAACGGATAGGTACGCGCATGATTTGGAAGGCGATGACGGCATAGAAAAAATCCCAATTAGACGTGTGTGGAACAGCCACAAGGACATACTTTTTGAGGTCGGCGGGGATTTTAGATTCCCATTGCCAGCCTAATAACCAATAGAGGAAACGTGCGAAGTTGTGCAAAATAGAATAATTTTTTTTTTAAAATACTTATTTCAATCGTAAATCTTTGGCTTGAAAGCGGATAATTGGCTTTCCGTTCCAGTAAGATTCTTCTAAAACAAAACACATATCGAGCGATTTTGCGGTTTTTAGGGCATCGTATAAATGCCCTTGCCCGAAAGCTGCGCCTTGCATGGTTTCTGTTTCGGTTTGTTTTATGCTAAATAAGAGGTGCATTTCGTTGCGCGAAACGCGAATGTGTTGGGTCGGTTGGAGGGCTGTTGCCAAAAAAACAGGGCGCATATTGCCAGGTCCGAAAGGGGCGAATTGTTTTAAAATATTATAAAACTTGGGCGTAATTTGCGTGATGTCGATGATAGCATTTACGCCAACCTCGGGCAGCATTTGCTCGGGGCGCATATTTTTTTGGGTCACCATTTCTATTTGTTCGCGGAAAGCGTCCAAGTTTTCGGGCAGCATGACCAAGCCGGCAGCAAAGGGGTGTCCGCCGAAGCTTTCCATCAAACCCTCACATTCGCGCAAGGCTTCATACACATCAAACCCGTTGATTGTGCGCACCGAACCCATTACTTTGCCTTCGTAAGCCGTGAGTACAAAGGTTGGGCGGTGCGCCGATTCTGCGACTCGTGCGGCGATGATGCCGACAATTCCTTTATGCCAACGGTCGCAAAAAAGCACCAAGCTTTTACGTCCCGCATCTATTTGTTCGTTTATTTGGCGGCTCACTTCGTCGCCCATTTCAGCTTCGGCTTCGCGACGCAGTTCGTTTTGCGCCACTAATTCTTGCGCCAAATTAGTGGCCGAAAGCCGGTCGCGTGCAAGTAGCAGTCGAACGGCTAACCGGGCATCGCCTAATCGCCCTGCGGCATTGATGAGCGGGCCGATACCGAACACAATATCGTTAATATTCAGCGGAAATTCTTTTTCGCGAATGGAAACCAAGGCTTTAAGCCCTATTCGCCCATGATTATTGAATTGTACCAAGCCAAAATGTGCTAAAACTCTGTTTTCGTCTTGTATCAACACCAAGTCGCAGGCGATGCTTACTGCCAATAAATCGAGCAACGGATACAGCGACTCTATGGGTTCGCCGTGCTTTTTTACAATGGCTTGCGCCAATTTGAAGGCGATACCGCAGCCGCTCAACTCTTTAAACGGGTAGTTGCAATCGGTGCGTTTCGGGTCTAAAACGGCAATGGCAGCAGGCAGTGTTTCGTCGGGCGTATGATGGTCACAAACAATGAAATCGATGCCATAAGAACTCGCCAAAGCAACCTGCTCTTGAGCTTTTATCCCGCAATCCATAGCAATAATGAGTTTTACATGGTGCTGTTTGGCATACTCGATGCTTGCAAACGAAACGCCGTAGCCCTCTTTATACCTATCGGGAATATAATAATCCAACTTTTTTACACGCGGCTCCAAAAATTCGTGCATCAAGGCCACGCTTGTGGTGCCATCAACATCGTAGTCGCCGTAAAGCATGACTTTTTCGCCGTGTTCAATTGCTTCTTCTATTCGCACGACCGCTTTGTCCATGTCTTGCATGAGAAAGGGGTCGTGCAGATGCTCTATTGAGGGGCGAAAAAAGCGTTTTGCTTCTTCAAAAGAGTTGATGCCTCGCTGTATTAATAGCTTACCTAATACGAGTTGAATATTCAGCTCGGTAGATAGGCGCGTGGCGGCGATGTCGTCAGACGGTTGTATAATCCAGCGTTTTAATAACAAAATTTTGTAGGGTAGGTATAATTAAAAGGTATGATGCGTGATTACTTATTTTTGCTTAACACTTCCTGTCCAATACCCAGGCTCTAACACCGAGTGCTTGCCCAGTTCATAATCTTTATTCAGAACCATCAATGATTTGCGAGTATAAAGATAAATTTGCGGTTGCAGTGCTAACAACCTTGCTTGAAACCTTTTTAAGATTTCGATGCGTTTGGCTTCGTTTGGCTCATTTTCATGAGCCGTTAGCAGCGAATCGACCGTATTGTCGCTTAAACGCGAATAATTGAGTTCCATACCCGTTTTCCAATAAAGGGACTGCGGTGTTTGGAATGGGTAGCTATTTTTTGCGCTCAACCACATTTCCATAGTGCCTTCTTTCAATCGCTTTGGCAAAGCGTTGCCGTCTAAGGGAATGCCGCTAAGTTCAATACCTGCTTTTTTTAGGCTTTCAGACATAATAGCGAAAATTTTTGCGCCGATAGGGCTGTTGGTGCCATAAGT
>JBEEMU010000396.1:0-2893 GCA_041192485.1 Bacteroidota bacterium
CTCAATAGCGGCAATATGCGAATCGGTCAATTTCTGAATTTGCTCTTCGGCGCGTTTGCCCGCGTCTTCTGGATAGCCGCCTTTAACCGCTTTTTTAATGTCTTCGATGGCTTCACGCCGAGCGTTGCGCACCGAAACTTTGGCGTGTTCACACTCGTCTTTGGCTTGACGCGCAAGGCTTTTACGGCGTTCTTCGGTCATCGGCGGCACCATCAAACGGATAACAATGCCATCATTTTGCGGAGTCATGCCCAAATTGGAAGCAAAAATGGCTTTTTCGATAATCGGCACCATTTTTTTCTCCCAAGGCGTAATCGTGATGGTACGCGCATCGACAACCGAAACGCTCGACACGTTTTTCAAGGGCGTAGATGCGCCATAATACTCAATCATGATGCCATCGAGCATCTCGGGTGAGGCTTTTCCTGCGCGTAGCTTCACTAAGCTACGCTCTAAGTGCAACACCGAATTGTCCATGCTTTCTTTAGCCGCATCGAGTGCAAAATCAACTTCTTCTTGCATTTTTTAAAAAATAGGTGAAATTTATTGAATATTGAATAAAAAAATGTATCTAAAATAAACACGGTTATAAACACCTCAAAACGCTGTATTTTACAGGAGTTTAAAATAGCGATTATTTATACTCTACTACTTATTTAGGTTGCGGTTTAAACGAGGTTCAAACGAAATTTAAACGAGATTCAAACGAAATTTAAACGAGGTTCAAACGAAATTTAAACGAGGTTCAAACGAGGTTCAAACACCTCCCCGCCTTTTTCAAACACCTCTCCGCCTTTTTCAAACACCTCCCCGCCTTTTTCAAACACCTCTCCGCCTCGTTGATGCGCTTTCATAATGGCACCTATTCTTAAAACCTCTTATCTCCTACCTAATTCTAATAATCTTCACTTCCACGCGCTGGTTGAGTTTTTGCCCCTCTTTTGTTTCGTTGGTTGCAACAGGATAAACGCGGCCATAGCCTTTTGTTTTCAACTGCGTTTCATCAACCCCTTTTCCGCGTAAATAATCGGCTACGGCATTTGCGCGGCTCGTGGAAAGCTCGATAGCAAAAACAGGGTCGGCTTTCCCGTTTGTGTGTCCGCCGATTTCAACCGCGATTTTATTATTATTTTTCAAAAAGTCGGCTAATTTGTCTAATTGTTCATACGAACCCTCTTTTATCGTATAAGAATCTACTTCAAAAAGAACGCTATTCATGCTAAATCGGTCGTTTACAGCCACTTTTGCTACGTCTATTTTGTCAAACGACCGCGCTTCTCTGATTTTCGTTTCTTTTGGCGGGTCGCTCACAACTACCGTGCGTGGACTGTCAACCCGCACACTTAGGTCGCCTGAAGGCTGCCTCTTGGGTCTAGTAGGTCTTCTCGGCTGGTCGACGGCGGCAATAGGCGGCGGTTGCGAATCTTTTGTCAACGGCTTATTGCAAGTATTATCTTCCACAATTGCCGAAGCATTATCTAGTAAAATATTGCCATTATAAGGCACCATTTTGCGGACATAATAAGCCTCTATAAAAATATAGGCATACGTTCCTTTGGGCTTCAATTTCATTGCAATCAGCTCCCAATTTGTGTTGTCAATGGCTTTCGACTCAAAGAGGTTTTCGCGCTTATCGCAATCCGAATTGCCGCCCCAAATAATGAATTTAATGGCTTTATTAAAATTTTCTAAATTGCCCGACGTTTTGCTTACGCTAACGTAGTTTTTAGACCGAGCTGCCCAAATAGAAAAATCGTAGCAATGGTCTTTTTCTAAGGCTTTGCCTAATTTTTGCGAAACACCTTCATACGTTTCATTGTCGCGCGTCACCAGCCCAATATAGCTGTTGCCTTGCTGTGGTTTGGTGGACACTTGGAAGGCTGGGTGCGGCAAAATGTCGGGCGGCGATTCGCCCAGCATACCGCAGTCATGCCACAAGTTTGGCACATGGCTTGGTTGCGGAAAATCCTCGAAAGAGGCGTTCTTAACTGGAATAACATTTGCCTGCGCTAAAAGAGCTTCTTTAAAAATCAAAGACGCTATTAATGCAGCAAATACAGTGCTATATTTAAACATATTGGTTCGTAATTTTCTGATACGTTTATTTTCTGATACTTTTATTTTCAGAATACTTTTATTTCGATGCAAAGTACCGACTTTTTTAGGTGTTACAATAACTTTTTGACGATTTTTTAACATTTTTTTTTGAGTTTGACAAATGTACGACTTTTAGGAAGGGCTCCAAAATAAAAATGCGTTTTACGAGCAACGAAATTTCCGCCTAATCGCGTTAGATTTTCGTTAGAACGCGCTGGTAAATAGGATACCTGTATTTGCGGCGATATTGTAAATGAGCTTCCCTTAGCGCAGCCTACGGTTTCGCAGCCTTTGAGGGAGCTTAAAAATGCAACCCTCATCAAAGGAAACATCGAAGGAAATGCCATTTGTTATTGTATAGAAGCCGAGGCTATTGGCAAACTAATAGCTTATTTTTCTACGATTGCCAATAAATTAAAAGAGAAAACTTGTTGTTCGTTTTTTTAAGTTGACGAGTATAAATAATCGCTATTTTAACCTCCAGTAAAAGTCGATGTTTGGCATCGCTTAGAGCCGCAAAAACTCGCGACTATCATCAAGCTTTCCGAGCAAAAGTTAGGCATCGGGAACCATGACGTAGAAGTCGAATATCAAGGCGAAACAATCGGGAAATTCGGCATCGAGTTTGAAAACAGCACTTTCAAATTAAGGAACGTGTAAATGATAAGTTGGGCAGGTTTTGCGAAGGATTTTGGCACGAAGCAAGGCAAATTTTGAGTTCAACGCAGCGCGTTGTACGAAAAATTTAACGCCGCTTCGGGTCAAAAGACGAGTAAAACTAACCAAGTTATCTTTT
>JBEEMU010000397.1:0-11228 GCA_041192485.1 Bacteroidota bacterium
CAACGAATTTCATCAAACCTTTTTAAAAATGAAGCGTAGAGATTTTATAAAAAACACGGCACCTGTGGCTATTTTGCCGTTTTTCACAAATGGTTTTAGCTTGTCGGCTTATGGCGAGTCCAATTTTATAAACGACTTTTTTGGGGCGCAAGTTGCGACTGATAAAGTATTGGTTATCATTCAGTTAGTGGGAGGCAATGATGGTTTAAACACCGTTTTGCCCATCGACCAATACCCTAATTTGACAGCGGCACGCCCCAATATTTTCATTCCGGAAGTGTCGGCCTTAGCTCTTAACGGCACGAGCGCAACGGCACTTCACCCTTCGCTAACGGGGCTGCAAAGTTTGTATAACAGCGGCAAATTAGCGATTGTGCAGAATGTGGGCTACCCGAACCCCGATTTTTCGCACTTTCGAGCCACCGATATTTGGAACACGGCTTCCAACTCGAATGAAGTGTTAAGCTCGGGCTGGCTGGGGCGTTATTTGGAAAACGAATTTCCAAATTTTCCGCAAGGATACCCCAACGCAACCATGCCCGACCCGCTTGCCATCGAGATAGGCTCGTCGTTTTCTACGCTTTTTCAAGGCTTTTCGCAAAATTTGGCGCAAACCGTTCCGTTGCCCGATACTAATAATAGCTTGACACTCACGCAATTAGCGAACGCCAGCACCGACCCTGCACCCTCCAATCATGCAGGCGACGAACTGACTTTTGTTCGCTCCATGATGCAGCAAACCAACCAGTATGCCGCCACAATTCAAAATGCGTGGACGATGGGGCAAAACACCTACCCCTATCCGCCGCCGCCGTCAAATGCGTCGGGCTATCGCGCTTCTTACTTAGGCGAGCAGCTCCGCACCGTCGCACGATTGATAAAAGGCGGCTTGAAAACACGCGCTTACATGGTCAATATGGGGTCGTTTGACACACACTCCAGCCAAGTAGATGCCAACGATTCGACCTTAGGCGAACACGCACTGTTACTAAAAGAACTCTCCGATGCCATTTTTGCCTTCCAAGAAGACTTGCGTTTGCTTAGTTTAGAGGATAGGGTAATCGGCATGACCTACTCCGAGTTTGGGCGACGCATCAAAGCCAATGCTTCTAACGGAACCGACCACGGCGCAGCCGCTCCGATGTTTATATTTGGTAGCAAAGTAAACGGCGGCATAAAAGGCGCAAACCCCGTTATTCCCACCAATGCCAGCACCAATGACAATGTGCCGATGCAATATGATTTTAGAGCCGTTTACACCACGATTTTACAAAATTGGTTTTGCTTGCCGCAAACAGATGCTAATAATGTATTGTTACACACACATAATACCTTGCCTTTACTAAATAGTGTGTGCGCCGTTTCTACCGCAGACAGCAAAAAAGCGGGCGATGCCTATATACGCTGTTTCCCGAACCCAAGCAGTACGCTCGCAACCCTCGAATTTGAAGTGGTAGGCGGCGATATTGTTTTAGAATTATACAACCCCGTCGGGCAGCGCATTCGCACTCTTTTAGACAGCAATATGGATAAAGGCATTCATCAGCTACAACTAAATATCAGCGATTTGCCTGTCGGAAACTACTATTATCGCTATCAAAGCGGTGGTATTGTACAAACGAAAGCAATGGCCATTGTTCGCTAAAAGTGGAATAAATTTCTCGTTAATATCTCATTTTCAACTGTATATATAATTATATGAAAAGAATAAATCATTTTTTTTTAACGCTGGCTCTGCTTCTATTGACGGCATTTTCGGCTACTGCACAAGACCTCACGGGCAAATGGTGGGACGAAGAGCATAAAGGCCAAACCGAGCTTTACCTAAGCCCGAATGGCAAACTTTATGGCAAAATAACGATGCTTTCGGAGGCTATCGACAAAGAAACGGGCAAGCCAGCTTTAGACAAACATAATAGCGATAAAAAATTGCGCAGCCGCCCGACGATGGGCTTGGTTGTGGTTATTGGCTTCGTTAAAAATGGCGATAAATGGGAAGGAACGGTGTATAATCCGAAAGACGGCAAGACTTACAGCGGATATATGCAGCTGCAAGCCGACGGTACGCTCAAGCTGCGCGGCTATGTCGGTATTAGCCTAATTGGTAAAACCGAAATTTGGACACGAGTGAAATAGTTTATTTTTCGTACCTTTGCCGCATGGAAACTCTTTTGCAACATTTTCCCGCGCTTACGGATACACAAATTAAGCAATTTGAAGGTTTAGATGCCCTTTATCGCGAATGGAATGAAAAAATAAATGTCATTTCACGAAAAGATATCGACTCTTTGTACCTTCACCACGTGCTACATTCGCTCGCTATTGCGAAAGTGCTATCGTTCAAAGACGGTAGCACGGTTGTCGATTTGGGTACAGGCGGCGGATTTCCGGGCATTCCACTCGCTATTTTATTCCCCGAATCGCAGTTTATTTTATCGGATAGCATCGGTAAGAAAATAACGGTTGCTCGCGAAGTGGCGCAAGGCATCGGTTTAGAAAACGTGGAAACGGTACACGCTCGCACCGAATCGCTAAAAATAAAAGCCGATTTTGTGGTGAGCCGCGCCGTAGCTCCCTTGGCACAACTATTGGCGTGGGCGCGGCCGCTTATCGCAAAAAAACAACAAAACGCCCTTCCGAATGGCCTAATTTGCTTGAAAGGCGGCAAATTGCAAGCCGAAATAGCCGAATTAGGCAAAGAAAAAAAATATGTAGATACGTTTAACGTGAAAGATTATTTTAAAAATGAATTTTTCGATGAAAAAAGCGTCCTTTATTTACCTATTTAGAGCATAAAAAAAATCATCAATCCTCAAAACCCAGCATGAAACGGCTTTTTATTTTATTGCGCAAATTTTGGTGGTTTCCCGCTATTATTTTTGCAAACCTTACGCTTGCAGTCATGTACCCGCCCGACTGGGCGATATTCCGCGCCTTCGCAGGACACGCGGTTTATATTATGTTTGCTTTTTTCGCCTTAGCGATAGGCTTTTTGATGCTCCAACAAACCCGTTTGATGGTGACGAGTTTTCTTTGTTGCGCCACGCTGTGTTTGCACTTGCAGCAATCGGCAGGAAGCCAAGAGTTTCGATACGGCTACACGCAGCCAAACAACGAACGGCGGCTGCGTATAGTTCACTTTTCCACCACGAATACCGACGGCGACTATACGCGCAATATCAAGGAAATAGTGGCGGCCAAGCCCGATATAATTTCGGTACAGGAGGTGACTCCCGACTGGGACGACGCGCTACAAACGCTCTTGGAAAAAGATTACCCGAACAGTCGCAGCTTCAAACGCATCGACAATTACGGCATCGCTATTTTTTCAAAATACCCTTTAAATAGAATAGACACCTTCGAAACGAACCACGTTCCGAATATCATCGGCTCTATTCGCGTGGATTCGCTGTACCCCGACGTGTTTTTTGTGGCTTCGCAAACCGTTCCTGCGCTTACCGCAAATAGTTACGAAACTATCCGCCACCATTTATCGTGTATTGCCGCAAGGGTAAAAAACATAAATGCGCCAATAATTACGTTTGGCAATTATTATTGTGTGCCGTGGTCGTCTGAAATTCAGAGCTTCCGCGACGACACCAATTTGAGTGACGGGCACCGCTATTTTTCGCCCGACGCGCCGTCACCTACCGATTTTATCTTTTTCTCCCACCATTTCAACTGCCTTTCCTTTGAACCTTTAAAAGATAAAAACAAGGAGGTCATCGGCATCTGGGGCGATTATCAGTTTAAAACTCGGACACCACTAAAATGAAAAACAATTCAACTATGAACACCGTAGGCACTTACCTATTTAATTTTTAAAAACATGGCAATAAAAACAATGGCAGACTTTGCTGCCGAAGGGCAGTCGCCCGAAATCTTATTCTGGGTAGGCTGCGCTGGCAGCTTCGACCAACGTGCGCAACGTGTAACCAAATCGTTTGTTAAAATACTGCAAGCCTGCAATATCGACTTCGCTATTTTGGGCAAAGAAGAAGGCTGCACGGGCGACCCCGCTCGACGCGCTGGCAACGAATTTGCCTTCCAAGTAGCCGCATTTCAAAACATTGCCGTGATGAATATGTATGGCGTAAAGCGGATTGTGACGGCTTGTCCACACTGTTTCAACACGCTGAAAAACGAATATCCTGCGCTCGGCGGCTCCTATGAAGTCGTGCATCACACCCAGTTTTTGCAACAGCTCATCAACGATGGCAAAATAAAAATGCAAGGTGGCGGCGAGTTTAAAGGCAAGAAAATAACCTACCACGACTCCTGCTATCTCGGCAGAGTAAACGGCGTATATGAAGCCCCCCGCGAAATATTGCAAGCCTTAGATGCCGACCTCGTGGAGCTAAAACGCTGCCGCACAAACGGACTTTGCTGTGGCGCAGGCGGCGCACAAATGTTTAAAGAAGACGAAACAGGTACGCATCGCATCAATTCGGAGCGCACAAATGATGTAATAGAATCGGGCGCAACGATTGTAGCTGCAAACTGCCCTTTTTGTATTACGATGCTGCAAGACGGCATCAAAGAACGCGAACAACAAGACAATATTCACGTTTACGATTTAGCCGAAATTGTGGCAGGGTCGATGTAGTTTTGAATGTAAGGAATGAGCAAAAGATAACTTGGTTAGGTTTTAAAAAAATCTGCTAAACAGTCAAACAAACGATGAAACACCATTTTTCCTATCTTATTCTCCTTCTAAGCAGCTTTTTTGCGAAAGCACAGCCGCCGCCTCATTCGCACGAGCCGACAGACAGTTCGCATAAAAAACAGGACACCATTCCGGTGACTTATTGCTATGCGCAAAATCATGCGCCGCATTTCTTGGACACCCTACCTTTAGATGTTCACCTCTTCGGTCGCACCGAAAAGCAGGACGTTCCATATACTTTTTTGGGAAATATCGGTTCGCCACATACGCCCTTAGTGTATATGCCTACGATGCGAGCAGGCTTCGATTTGGGCTTACACCAATATGATTTGTACCTAACAAGACACGAAAAAATCCAATTTTATAGTGCGCAACACGCCGTTTCCGATGCGTTTTACTCGCAGGCAGGCACGCAGTTGCAAAGTACGCTTTACACTCGATTAGCGCGGTCGTTTGGGCCACATTGGTCGGCTACATTCCGTTATGACATGATGAATCAGAAGGGAATGTATGCTTGGCAAGCCGTGCGGCACACGCATTTGAGCCTCGCGCTGCGCTATCGAAGCACGAACGACCACTATCAGCTTTTTTTTAGCGGCATAGACAATACTGCCAAAGCCCAACATAATAGCGGTATTCTTAGTAGCGTCTATTTAGACCCACGCATCGGCGGCACACAACGCGATGCGGTACCTGTAAACTCTACGTCTGCCGTTGATACGCAACACGTTCAGAGCCTACAGGTCGCACAGTTTTTAAAAATAACGAAAGGCTTTGAAGTGTCGCATACCGCCGAATATCACTACGAGCGGCACACTTTTTTAGACGCAAATAGCGATTCTACAAATTATTATTATCGAAATTTTATTGCAAGTAATCGCTATAATTCCACTTTTACAAGCGTGAAATCGCTACAAAATACCTTTTTATTGCAAAGCCCGACGGATAGCGTGAAGCGATTGAGTTGGGCAGCAGGTCTGCGACACGGCTTTTTTTGGGTGTATCAGGAGCCGAATAATAGCGTATATCAAAACCTTTTTGCTATTGGTAAACTAAAAATACAGCCGTTTAATGCGCTGATTATCAATGCAGAAGGTCAGTTTGGTTTATTCGATAGAAATGCGGGCGATTTGAATGTGCATGGCGAAGCCGATTTAAACTTTCATAAAATCGGTAAACTGAACGCGCATATTTTGCTGCAACGCTACTCGCCTACCTTGCTTCAAGAGCGTATGATGGTCAATTATCGCCCCGTTTGGCAAAATGATTTTCAAGCGACAAATGAACTTTCGTTTGGCGCAAATTACACGCTTCCACTAAATTGGCTACAATTTAAAGGCGGCGTAGAAAACCATACAATTTCGCAATTTATTTATTTTGATGAAAAATCGCGCCCTACACAAGCCACCGACCCGCTGAATATTGCCCAAATAAAAGTTGATGTAAATCTTCATTTTAAAAAATTTCATTTGGATAATCAAGCAATTTTACAAAATATTAGCAACGAAAACTACTTGCATTTACCCGCTTATTACACCATGCACCGATTATACTGGCAGGGCTTGTTGTTCAAAAACAAGCTAAAACTAAACACAGGTTTCGATGCCCGTTTGATGGGCCGCTATTATGCACAAACCTACAACCCGCTTTTTGGGCAGTTTTATATCCAAAATGAAGAAAAACTCTCTTTTTATCCGGCCGTCGATTTTCATACCAATTTCATTATCGATAAATTTGATGGTTTCATAAAATTAGAAAATATGTACAACGCTTTTTCGCCTACTCGCGAAGTGTATTACGCCGCTCCGGGGCAGCCGATGCGCGATTTTAACTTCCGTTTCGGTATTTTGTGGCGGTTTTTGGAATAATTTTTAACATACATTTTCATCTCTTACCTCCTTTCCTTATGCAATATATAAAACTCAATACGTTACTTTTATTCGTATTTAACGCCTATTGCGCCGTAGCGAATCCGCCTGTGGCAGGCAAAATAGAAAGCGTAACCGTTTACCGACAAGGGGCAAAATTAGTGGGTTCTGCCAAAATGCCCGTTACGGCAGGTGTGCAGGAAGTCGTAATTACGGATTTGACAAACAGCGCGGTGCAGCAAAGTTTGCAAGTGACCTTGCGCACAACGGGCGTACAGCTCATATCGGCGAGCTATCGAACCAATAATTTGCGCGAGCAAAAGGTGTCGCAACGCTTGCAAGAACTCCGCGATTCCGTTGTTTTATTAGACGAGCAAGGGCATACGCTTCAAAATCAGATTGATATTTTCAATATAGAAGAGCATTCTATTATCAGCTTGGGCGAAAATCACTTGGGCGGAGCCGATAAAGGCGTGACAATTGACGACCTTGCCAAATTGGGCGAATATTACCAAAAACGCTTGAATGACATTCGCGCCGCTATTCAAAAAATACAAAAACAACAGACCGCTATCAACCGAATTTATACCAAAACGAATACCGAATTGGTGTATTTAAACCAGAAACAAGATAAGCCTGTGGGCGAAATTACGCTGAAAATAAAATCGGAAACAAGCTCCATCTTAGATATTGGCTTTTCTATTTTAACCAATAATGCTTATTGGATACCGCTTTACGACCTCAAAGCCTCCGACCTCGATAAGCCCTTGCAGCTATCTTATAAAGCAAATATTTTTCAGACAACGGGCTACGATTGGGAAGGGGTACAGGTGAAAGTTTCGTCGGGCAATCCGAACGCGCAAAATGATTTGCCGATTTGGAAGCCGCGTTTTATCAATATCAGTATGCCAAATTATTATGAAACGGATAGCGACGGCGATGGCGTACCCGACATGATTGACAAAATACAAGTTTACAACAACGAAGCAAAAATGGACCCGAACGGCATTTCAGCTAATAACGGCAATTATAAACAACGAATTGAAATAAACCAACAAGAACTCTCTCGAAAACAGGAGTTTGACCGCAAAAAAATGTACCTGCCGCCGCCGCCGCCGCCAGGAGATGCGAGCGTAAGCGTCGAATTGGATTTAGCCGACAAGCAAGATATAGCGAGCGATGGCCAAGCGCATTTAATCGCCATTCAAGCCTTAGATATTCCCGCCGAATATGAATACCGCAGTATTCCGCGAGAAGAGCCAGCCGCTTTTTTATTAGCAAAAATAGTCGATTTCGGGAAATATAATTTGGTAAAAGGCGTAGCAAACCTGTTTTTTGGCAATACCTATATTGGGCAATCCGTTATCAATCCGAATACGATAAACGACACGCTCGCACTATCGCTTGGGCGCGACGATAAAGTGAGCATCAAACGCGAAAAACTGTCCGATTTTTCGGCTACCAGTTTTTTTAGCAGTACCAAAAAGGAAAAAATCGGGGTAGAAATAACCTTGAAAAACAATAAAAACACGGCCATCGATGTAGAGGTTTTTGATAATTTGCCTATTTCGCAAAATAAAGACCTCGAAATAGAAGCCGAAGAATTAAGCGGCGCAAAATTGGAAAAAGAAACAGGCAAATTAACCTGGAATTTGCGCCTAAAAGCGGGCGAAATTAAAAAATTACGCTTGATATACACTCTAAAATACCCGAAAAGTATGCACCTTTCTACGCCTACAGCATCGCCTGCTGGCCTCATGCAGCAGCTGAAACGGTAAGGAATGGTAAAAGATAACTTACTTAGTAAAATAGAATATTCTACTTATTTAAAATCACTTACTAACCCTTAATTTTAAGACTTGAATACAACGTTCGAAATCGTCGAAACACGTCCGAATATCCGCTTTGGCCGGTATTGCGATGCCTATAAAAAATCGAATAAATTGGCAGACTGGCAGCAGGCAACACAAGCCTTCGACCAAGCAAATTATATACAGAGCTATATTCACTTCTTCAATTATCTAAGAGATGATAGCGTGAAAAATGTAGAACTTTCTGAAAATCAAGCTGGTATAAATTTTAGTTTTTTTCAAGGGTCTAAACATATCATGGGGTTTGCAAGCCATAAACATATTTTGGCATCAGCGAAAGTGGCGCATTGCGAAACACTAAGTGTGGGATTTATGCGCCGCCTACTCGACCGCAATGCCACCTTATTGTATTCCTCTTTTTCATTAGACGACAACAACGATATTGTCATTCGCTTTACTTCGCTCACCTCCGACTGCTCGCCGCAAAAACTTTACCAAGCCCTCAAAGAATTAGCTATTGCGGCCGATAAAGAAGACGACATTTTAATTCGCGATTTTTCCTTATTACAAGCCCTTAATAACGAGCATATTAAGCCGCTTCAAAGCAAACAAATTGCCTTGAAATATGCTTTTTTAAACGATAATAATAAAAAAGTATTGGCTGCCGCCGCCGCCCTCGACCCTAAGCGGTATGCTGGCGGAGCTGCATTTTTGATGCTCGACTGGGCTTATAAAATCGATTATTTGATTGCGCCCGAGGGCTTTACCATGGACATTTGCGATAAAGTGCATCACCATTATTTTAATAATTCAGGATTTAATAATTCGGGGCTTAATAGCTCTGGTGGCATCAGCCTCAACGAGCGAACAAGCCTGATGCAGCGCGAGCTACTGCAATTAAACCAGCTATCGCTCCAAAAATTAGAAGCCGAACTTTACACCACTATTTCTACATTTGGCATTTCAAAAGCCGCCGACCTCACCGAAATAATTCCGTTGATAGACATACAACTTCCTGCTATACAACACTTTATGTTGCTGCGAAAGCACGATGTAGCCGAAGCTATCATTGGCTACGTCATTGGTTTTTGCTTTTTTAGCTATGCCGTGCCGAAGCCTGTGCGCCGCCTTTTTCAACTGTGGTATATTGTTTGCGAAAGCCAATATTTCAAGGATTTGGGCTTGCACTACGATTTTTACGATAGCACTGCTAAAATGTTTTCTACCAAAAACAAAGTCGAAATTTTAGCCGAAATAGATTTTTTACAAGCAAAATATGCCGCCTCTCACCCACATTTTCAGTTTAATAAAACAGCCTTGAATTTTGCCGATTTAGCGAGTTTCGGCTATTCTTTATTAGCAGAAATACGAAATCTTCGTTTATAGAAGCCATTAAAAAAGCACGAACAGACTGTTAAGTCGATTCGTGCTAATTCGTATAAAGGTTTTTGAAGAAGCAAGTTAGCTTTAATTACGGTTGCCCGTTGTCGTCATTATCGGCATCGGCATCGTCGTCATCTTTTGAGCTATTGCCATAAGTGCGGCTAAACGAGCTTATTTCGCCTTCGCTTGGTGCGCTGTATGCCTTGCTATACTCATAAACGCTGCGCTCTTCGGGGTGCAATATTGCGGCAGCGGCCGATTGCGTCATTTTCTCTGAAAAAGCGTTGAAGTTTTGTACACTCGCTTGCATGGTTTGCTCCATTTTGGTAATAATGGGCGCAGCAATTGAGCTGAACAAGCCGCTGGAAGGCACAAACTCGAATAATTTATTGACGACATTGCGTGCGCCTACAATTTTTGGCGACCAGTAATGCGATTGTGTGATGTTTTCAACGATTACACCACGCGAAGACGTGCAATGCACCACAAAAACACCTTCTTCGCTTCGGCGAATCACCATAGCAACGTGGGTAATATTTTTGCCGCGCCCAAAGAAAATAAGGTCGCTTGGGCGAACATCTTGCAGCGAGGTAAATTCTCCGAAGTCGGCTTGCGAGGAAGCTAACGGGTATAAATTGGCACCAAATTCATTGAAAACGTAGGAGGTAAAGCCAGAGCAGTCAAAAGCTCGCGGGCCTCTTGCGCCTAAAATATAGGGTATTCCTAAGTAATTTTGTGCGATACCTGCAATGCCTACGCGATAATCGGATTCGGAACTTTGCACTTTAACAAGCGAATTTGGCTCGGCGAAAACAAGTGTAGAAAAACCTAAAGCTAAGGTTAAGGCATAAACTGGTTTTAAGATAGTGGTTGAGAGGTAGTTTGTTATCATACACGGGAGGTTGTAGCGGTATTGCTTCCAAACTTTTAATTCACGAACCTAAACAGAAAGGTCTGGCGAGATTACAAAAAACATGGGTAGCGAATGCCGCAAAATAATGGTTCTTTGATTATTTTTAACATTTAAAAACGCTGAAAGGTGGTATTTGTAGTTGTTTTGCCATGCAAAAGTAGCACTATATATTCGAAAAACAAATTTATTCTATCTTATATATTGTAATATTTTCGTCATTGTTTATTTATATATGTTTTATTTAAATTAAAAATGCTATTTAAACTGCTATAAATCAACTAATTACAAATAATTTATTAAAAATCTATTACTTCTTTTTTTCTGCCGTTTTATTTTATAAAAAACGTTTAATGACTTCTTTTTTACTAAAAATGGCTACTTAAAAAATTTAAAATTTAAGACGGCGTAACAAAAATGTTATTTTCTACATAGTAAGCGATACGCGCATGAATTTCGGGCAAACTGTCAAAAAGTTGTTTATACGAGTCTACGACGAAGTATTTTGCTTGAAATTTGTCCTTTATATAAGGTGTGTCTAAAATAGCTTGAATATCGAAAGGCGTATGCACCGCGTCGGGACTTACGCA
>JBEEMU010000398.1:0-6630 GCA_041192485.1 Bacteroidota bacterium
ACTATTTTTAGACCGACACTTATATAAGTAGTAGTATATAAATAATCGCCCACTTAAACCTAATAAAATAGGGCGTTTTGGGGTAATAATAACCGAGTTTATTTTGCTGTAGGCACTTAGATAGAAAGCTAAAAACAACAAATTCAAAATTGCAATTTGATACTTATTACGCTTCGGATTTCCATATTTTTATTCTTAATCATTAATTCATGCTAGTTACCTTTTTACAAAAAAAAATCGCCACACTTGCTTTTTCTATGCTGTTTATGGCAAGCGTTTCCGCCGCGCCTTTGGCAGCTTATTTGGCAGAAAATAAAAAACTAACTCAAAAAGATTTTTTGCAAACATTCGATTTTGCAATGTATGTAAAAACCTTGGACTTAGCAGACACAATTCGTTTGGAAACAGATAGGCAATTTCTGCTAAAACACAAACGCAGCGATGTGGACTTTTTTCAAAAAATAGCCGCCACTTATTTGCTAAAACACCCCTTCAATTTAACGGATTTGAAAGCGAATATACCTGTTTTGCAAAAAATAATCGTATTAGCACCTATCAAAAAAACGGCTTACTTGGTGTTGAGCGATGAGTTGTTAAATGGCTACCATCAAGTTTTTCAAAACGCTATTAATAATAAAGAACTTGATGCCGACTGCGAAGATGCAAAACAATTAATTCGCCTTTTTGAACAAGAAAAATACCTTACAAGCATACCCGTAAACCAGTCGACAAAAGTGATAAAACACATTAAGGCAGGCGATTGGGCGTATTTATACAGACGGTTCTGCGAGTTCTTTTTGGAGCATAAAATCTACGCAGTAGCAGTCTTTTTTTTAACGCTTGGTGGCATTTATTTAATTTTTAAAATTTTCAAACAAACCATTTATTATTTTCGCAATGAAAAAAACAAGTAAGACAGTAGCCCTGCGTTGGCAGCAAATGGGCATTTTGCTCACAATAAGCATTCTGAGCCTAACCACAATGAGTTTTGTAAACCTTTCAACCGCACTCAAAACGCTACTCGGGCTCGACCTCTCCGAAACGGCTTACTCCACTGATTGCAACAGCGAGGTAAAAGCTTTCACGCTCAAAAGCGGCAGCGAGAGTATTGGGCATTCGGTGTGGTTTTCGCGCAAAACGCAGAAAGTACGCGCAAAGTATTTTACAACGAAAACCTTAGGCGTATCGGTAGCAGACCGCTATGCAGAATGGAGCAAAGGTAAGAATGTCATCGGTTATTTTGCTGGGGCATTCACCGACAACAACGAAAGCCCACTTGGTCTAACGATTGACGACGGCATTGCCATCAATAAAAGTGTGGATACAAAGATGGACGGTATCGTGATTTTTGAAGCAGCAGGCGGCGGTATTCGAGTTGCCGATTTAGACGGCGCAGGTATCCGTATTAAAAGTTTAGGCAAGGTGCTGAACCCTCGCAATAGTGCCAGCGATAAAATTGACATGATAAACTGGGCACCGTCCGAGCAAGCAACGGTTTTTCAAACGCAATTGCTCTATTACGATAACGAGAAAAAAGTGACGAATAAAGTCACTACGCCCCGTGAACGTCGTATTTTGGTAGTGGCACAACAAGCCAATAAAGAGGTGGTGCATATTATGTTTAATATCACAAAATCGGTATCCCTTTCTGACGCTGCTGAAGGCATTTACGATTATTTATCGGAACAAAAAAGCATTAATGTGGTGGCAATGCTCAACTTAGATGTAGGCGATAAAGATGTGATGTACTTCCCACGATTTGGTTTGCGTGGCAAAAAGGAAATAGGGTCGGCCACTAACTTAATCGCTTATTATTATGAATAAATATATGATTAGGCTATTCAAAAGCCTCCTTTTGGCCTTCTTCTGTATTGTTTTTTTTGCCTTCATCAGCAATCAGCGCGTTGTTGCGACCACAACTACGCAAACCGTTCACAAAAATACAGTAATTACAAGCATTACAACGACCGTTTTCAGAAGTAAAAAAGACGCATTGACTAATCAAATTATTGGAAAAACCGCACAAATCGACCCGAATAAGCCGCCAAAAACGCCGCAAGTACCGCAACCACGAGAACCGAAAGAGCGGACATCGGGTGTCGCAACAAGGGTTGTAAAACCACCAGTAACGAAATCAACAAATAAAACAGAAAAAGGGGTTACCGTAATGCCGATGGCAAAGCAAGACAGTATGTTAGATGTTCTGACCTCTATCATTGATTTTTATGAATACGACCCGCAAAACTCGAAAGAGAATATTCGTTTTTTTTATAAAAATGAGAAAAAGAATAATTATTATACGTTAAATAAGGTGAAAGCAGCCGTAGAAACGGTAGGTCAGAAATTATTATTTGCAACGAATGGCGGAATGTTTTTGGCAGACCATTCGCCGCAAGGCTGGTATGTAGAAGATGGAAAAGAAATTAAAAAACCAGACTTAACCAACGGAAACTATGGCGTAAATGGGTTCTTTCCTAACTTTTATATGAAGCCAAATGGCGTTTTTCTGATAGATACTTCGGGCTTCGGACACGTCATAGAAATGCAGTATTATGACGCTTATAAGAAAAACGTGTATTATGCCACACAATCGGGACCGATGCTAGTAATTGATGACAAAATACACCCTAAGTTTATGAAAGAATCGCCGAATGTGAATATTCGTAGTGGGGTCGGTATAAATGATAAGGGCAAAATTATATTTGCTATTTCTACTAAGCCTGTGAATTTTTACTATTTTGCCGAATATTTTAAAAGTATAAAACATTGTAAAAATGCACTTTATTTAGATGGTGTAGTATCGGAGGCATATAATGCAAAGTTGAAGAAAAAAAATACAACAAGTGGTGATTTTGGAGTAATGATTGGCATATTTAGCAATTAAATTTAAAAACTTTAAAAAATAACATGAAATATCTATTTTATTATTTATTGCTTATTTTTGCAATAAATGCAGTAAGTGCGCAAAGCATTTTAACTAGTAAAAATTTGTTAGTGCATTTCACGTTTGATAAAAAGCAAACAAAACGCGGAACTATATTAACCGATAAAAGTAAACAGGGAAACAATGGCGAATATATAGGCTCGTTAGATTATGATACGGATAGGTTTGGTAATGACTGCAGCGCAGCTCTGTTTGATGGGGTATCAAATTATGTATCGGTTGCTAACTCGCCGCAATTACAAGCCATTACTAACGAATTTTCGGTGGCAGTTTGGTTCAAATTGGCTGCCGATGCGACACCATATACGCAATGGCTGACCTTATGCAGTAAGGGAACCGACCGCGCAGAAAGCGATGAAAGCCCGCAGTTTCGGGTACAAGCGACCTTGGAAACTATTTCCATGAGTACTGATTTTACCGAAAAACTACTACAACGCCTCAAGCCCGAAAAATGGTATTTCTATGCCGTCACTTACGATGGCGAAAAGGCAAAGGTTTACTTAAACGACGATTTGATTTTCAATTTTGATTATAATAAATCATTTACACCAAACGCCGAAGCCTTTGAAATTGGGCGTGATATGCCGGGTAAAATTGAGTTTTTCAAAGGGGCAATGGACGATTTCAGGCTGTACAATAAGGCTATTACTGAAACTGACGTACAGGATTTATACAACGATGCAACGAGCAAAAAAAAGGTAAACCCTTGCGACACGCTTGAGAAAACAGTAGTAATTGCGCCGCCGCCGCCGAAAAAAGATACCACCAAAAGTCGACCCGTTGTTATTATAAAACCGCCCAGAAAAGATTCGGTAAAAACCACATCTGATTACGACGAATTGCCGAAAGACATAGAAGGTACACCCGTAGAATATCAGCGGACGATTGTAGTGCATAGCAAAAATATCAAAATTTGTTTTTATGATGATGATAAAGCCGATGGCGATAGCGTTTCGGTCAATTTAAACGGTATCTGGGTATTAGAAGACCATTTACTGGCCAATAAAAGCCCCGTTATGAAACAAAATAAAGTGGTAAAATGCACCTTAAATTCAAAAGATAAAAACTATTTGGTATCAAGAGCCTGGAATTTGGGTAAATATCCGCCAAATACCTTAGCAATAGATGTGGACGATGGCGTGGCGGTGAAAACGTACAAAATACATTCAAAAATTGGGCTAAGTGGCGGTATAAAAATTGTTTACGAACCCTAAACTATTCCCATTTAACTTAATAAAATACAACCTTATGAAGTATTTATTTGCAATACTTTTATTCATAACACCAACAATCCTTCTTGCGCAAAGCGAAGAGGACGAAGGGACGAATAACATACAAATGTGTGTGGATATGCCGCCCGAAATAGATGACCGTATAGCGTTTGCCGTTTCTACAAAAGCCGCTAGCCTTTGGGCGAATGGTAGCCGTATATCAGTCAAATTTTTAGATGGCGATGCATATCTGCGCGAAAAAGTGATGAAATATGCGCAAGAATGGACGAAATATGCTAATATCGATTTCGATTTCGTAGCCTTTGGAACGACCGCCGATATTCGCATCAGTTTCAAATATAGCGGCAGCTGGTCGTATGTAGCAAAAGACGCACTCTGGGCGCGTGACCAGTCAACGCCTACCATGAATTTTGGCTGGTTTAACCACTCCACAAGCGAAGACGAATTTAGGCGCGTCACGCTCCACGAATTTGGCCACGCCTTAGGCTTGTATCACGAGCATCAGCACCCAAAAAGCAACCTGCAATGGAATGAGGCGGCAGTTTATGATTACTATTCCACTCGAATAGGCTGGCCGCGTAGTAAAATTACAGAGCAAGTACTCAATAAATACAATTCGGGCAGCACAAACTATGGAAAATACGACCCCGAATCGATTATGCACTACGATATTGATAAAAACCTTCTGTATAATGCCGTCCCTGTGTATAGGAATACTGACTTATCGGCTACGGATAGGGAATATATTGCTTCACTATATCCAGGTCGAACAAGTACGGTTGTCAGTAAAAAACCAAAAATACCAACAACGGGAATTACGACAACGGGTTTATCAAAAAAGGCTACATTATTAGCCTATTACGAATTTGGAAAAGATGCAACTATTGCCAAAAAAGTAGCTGATAAAACGTCAAATGTGAATAATGGCTCGATAGAAGGTACGGTGAAATATACAAAAGACAGGTTCGGCGTGGCAAACGGCGCATTATTATTTGACGGTAGCAATTATGTTACCGTGCCGAACTCTACCAGTTTGTCATCGCCTACAAACGCATTGACCGTTGCTTGCTGGCTGAAATTAGATAAAACCGCCACCGATTACGACTATTTAACGCTATGCTGTAAAGCAAACGCCGACCAAGAAACGGCGCAAAACCCGCAATATCGCTGCCAAGCAACCGTTTCGACGATTTCTGTAAACACCGAAGTCGTGCAGCGTGTAAAACACGCAATTCCGCCTGACGAATGGTGCTTTTATGTCATGGTCTATGATGGAAGCGAGTTGAAAACCTTTATCAACGGCAAAGAACATTCACGGCAGCCGTGCAACGTTTCTTTTACCGCAAACACAGGCGCATTAGAAATCGGGCGCGATAAACCCGGCCGCGTCGAGTTTTTCAAAGGCGCAATCGACGAATTGCGTTTGTATAACGGCGCGTTGAGCGATACCGAAATTGCAGATTTGTTTAGAAAGTAATTTAATTTTTAATTTTCAATATATGAAAACAATTTTTCTTACGGTTACTACCTGTTTTTTCTGTCTAAATTATGCCTTTACACAGGCATCTGCTGATGGAAAAACACGAACCGATTTTGGGTGCATCGCCAATTACACCAAGCCTATTACGCCTGATAAATGGGTAGCAACAAACCTTACGCCGCTTATGGCTAATTGCATTACAGCAACTCAACACGCAACTATTTATAAAACATACCCGCTTTGGATAGACCCAAAAGAAAAAATAGCAAGGTTTGATGGGTTCAAAATAGTCACACAAACGAGCCTTAATGACGAAGAGGTAATGTTAATAAAAAGTATTATTTGCGACAGCAATTCCTATATTCGCAAAGCAGATTTAGTGAAATTCTGTTTGTTCACGCCAACACTTGGCATCGAACTGCTGGATATTGGCATCAAAAAACCGCTTAATATTCTATTAGCCAGAAGCTGCTCCATGATACAGTTCCACCTCGACAGCACTGTGATTTTGCTGCATTGCGACCCTAGTACCCCCCGTTTTGAGCCATTTTTTGATAAATTAGAAAAAATGGCTGCTATTGCCGCCGCAAACGGTACTGCCAACATACTGCCAGATTCGGCACTGCTTAGCGCAAAAGCCGTAGAAAAAAATGTAATAGAAATGCCAACTACACCTAAACCACCGTTACTTCCCGCTATTTCCCACAAAGTACACCTAACCGAGTTTGAAACAGTTTATGAAGTGGTTAGGGGAGATAATTTAACAAGTATTGCGCGAAAACTGGCGAATATCTATCATATAACAGTCGTTTCAGGCGACTTGTTACGCTGGAATGGTGCTATTCGTAGCAATAAGCGCAAAAATAGCAATGATATTACCGTTTTTCCAGGCCAAAAACTTGCTATCAACATAGAAGAGTTATATAAACTATCGATAAATCCATACTAAAAACAAATTAAACCCTTATGTTTAC
>JBEEMU010000399.1:0-2659 GCA_041192485.1 Bacteroidota bacterium
GCCCCACGGAGGCTTCACTACCGTAAACGAGCGCGTGATGTGCCGTAAAACTTAGGATATTGAGTTCGAGTAAAATGGCTCCGACCAAATACAGCCACATTTTTGCGTCTATTTTACCGCCCCAAAGCTGCAAATTTTCTGCTCTTCCTAAGAAAAAATCAGTTAAAAAAGAGTTGGTGACAGCAGGGAATGGCAGGACGACGGCCAATGAAAACGCAATACCTAAACAAATAGCTCCGCTTAAAGCATACCAACGGTAGAGGTAAAGCCAGTCCCAAGGCAGCAAGCCCGAATAACCGAGCAAAAACCAACAGAAAATGAGTATAAATAGCACCCAAATTCCATTTAAACGGTAATTTAGCTTTTCGTCGGAGTTTATTTTAGTGGCATAACCCACTACCCAACGCCCAGGAAGCAGGAGGTTGAGCAAAAAAATGAAGGTATAAATGATTGTTGGGGCTAAAAAGCCGAATAATTTGTCCATGTTGATTTTATTGATATATAAGCGCCTGCGGCAAAATAGACACGGTTGTCATTAACCCAGAACGTCCTATTTAACGGGACTTCAAAACCGTGATTATTTATACACTACTACTTACTTTATCCCTTATCTTCTTTGTTGAAATAGGTTTTTAATAAATCGATTATTTTGGGCGTTGTCACCTCGCGTAAGGCTTGGTCGGAGGCTTCTTTTACGCCTTGCACCGAGCCGAAGGCAAGGAGTAATTTTTCGGCAATACTTTCGCCGATGCCTTTTATTTTAGTGAGTTCGGTGGTGGTAAAAGCGCGTGAGCGTTGGTCGCGGTGAAAGGTGATTCCGAAACGGTGCGCTTCATTTCTAATTTGCTGAATGACTTTCAGCGATTCCGATTTTTTGTTTAAATGCAACGGATTGGGGTCGCTGGGAAAGTATATTTCTTCCAGTTTTTTAGCGATGCCGATTACTTTTACTTTGTCTAAAATTTCTAAGGCGCGTAGCGACTTGACGGCTGCGCTAAGTTGCCCTTTTCCGCCATCGATAACAATAAGTTGCGGCAACGACGTGCCTTCATTGATTAAGCGGCGATAGCGGCGGAAAACTGCCTCTTCCATCGACGCAAAATCATCGATGCCGACGACTGTTTTTACATTAAAATGGCGATATTCGCGTTTGGCAGGTCGGGCATTGCGAAAGACAACACACGATGAAACGGGAAACGAACCTTGAAAATTGGAGTTGTCAAAACACTCGATATGCTGTGGCATTTCGGTCATATTCAAGTCTTGTTTCAGCGTGAGCATAATGCGCTCTACTGATGTCTGCTGATTGAGTTTTGCTAATTCTTGCTTGTGAATTTGCTCTTTATAATATAATACATTTTTTGCGGAAAGCTCTAAAAGTTTCTTTTTATCGCCGATTTGCGGCACGGTTTGCTGTAAATTTTCGGGTAAATTGGCCACTTTAAAGGGCAAAATCAGTTCGTTGCAGCTGCCTTTAAACCGTTCGCGCAGGTCTAAAATGGCAAAAGCTAATAGTTCCTCTTCCTCTTGTGTGAGGTTTTTCGCCATTTCTACGGTAAATGTATGAATGACTGCGCCGCTCGTGACGCGCATGAAATTAACGTAAGCGTTCGTTTCGTCGGTTTGAATGGTGTAAACTTCCATGTCGGGCAGTTTCGGGTTTACGACCGTCGATTTGCCTTGATAATCTTCAAATAAAGCGATGCGTTCTTTGGTTTCTTGCGCTTTTTCGAAGGCTAAGTTTTCGGCGTAAGCCTGCATTTTTTCGCGTAAATTGCGCTGAACTGCCCCGAAATTGCCTTTAAGCATATTCCGAATTTGGGCAACCGTTTCGTTATAATCGGCTTCGGATTGTAGCCCCGCACAAGGGCCTGCGCATTTTTTTATATGAAACTCTAAACAAACTTTAAATTTGCCTTTTTTAATATTTTCTTCTGAAAGATTAAGCTGACAGGTGCGGAGCTGAAATAAATTGCGCATCAACTCTAATAAACCAAACACCCGCCCTTTGCTCGGATAGGGGCCGAAAAATTCGCCACCGCCTTTATAAGCGCGTCGGGCAAAGGAAATTTTCGGGAAACGCTCGTTGGAAATACAAATATACGGATAGCCGTCGCCGCCTTTGAGCGCGATATTGTATTTAGGTTGATGTTCGCGGATAAGTGAGGCTTCCATCAAAAGTGCGTCGGTTTCGCTTTCTACTATCGTAAAGCGAAATGTAGCGGCATTTTTGAGCATTGCTTCGGTTTTTTGCCGCCTATCTTGCCGCACACCAAAATAAGATGCCAACCTGTTTTTCAAACTTTTCGCTTTGCCGACATACAATATTTTTTCTTTTGCATCTAAAAATTGATAAACTCCCGGCTCCGACGGAATAGTAGGTTGCAAAAGTTTGTAATCGTCGTCTGTCATTTTTCTAGTTAAATTGTCAAAATTGATTGAAGTTAATCATGTCTTTCAACGCGCAAATCAGTTGTAAAATGGCGTATATTTGGTCATTTGTACCATCATAATTTGCGCTAACGCAGTAAGGTCCGAAGGCTTTGTCCAAATTGGTCAAAGTCCAATCTCTGAAAGTTGAAATTTGCATTTTTAATTCGTTTATTCCGCAAAGATAGGGCTTTTTGTTAAAAAAAGGGTTTTTTAGGCAATTTTTATT
>JBEEMU010000400.1:0-15772 GCA_041192485.1 Bacteroidota bacterium
TACATTTTCGAACGCAGGCTTTTCGGTTATAGACCCCGAAAACAGCGAAAACAAATTATTGACTTTTCTAAAAGAAAACTACCCAGCTGTCATTCGCGATAACGAACTCAAGCTAAACGAACTAAAAGCCGTTTTAGGCTTGCCCATCGACGAAAAAGTGAACGGCTACGGCTTAAACTTCGTCGGCAGAAACGTTGCCCGCGCAAAATACGCACAAAAAACGCAAAAAGAACTCCGCCTAAACACCGCCAAGCAAAAACGCCGACACCACGCAAAACCTCGTGCTGAAAGGCGACAACCTCGATAGCCTAAAAATACTGAAAAGCCATTACAACAATAAAATCAAGTGCATTTACATCGACCCGCCTTACAACACAACGAGCGACGAATTTGTGTATCCCGACCGCTTCAATAAAGAAGAAGCCGAAGTGCTCGGACTCGCAAACCTTAGCGACGACGACATGGCGCGTATGGAATTTTCGTTTAAATCCAAGAAAAGCCACAACGGGTGGCTCGCCTTCATCTACCCGCGCCTACTACTCGCCCGCGACCTACTAAGCAAAGACGGCGTTATTTTTATTAGCATCGACGATAACGAACAAGCTAACTTGAAATTACTGTGCGATGAGATTTTCGGAGAAGAGAATTTTGAATCAACACTTATTCCAATAGTTAATCCAGGAGGTAGAGATTATAAACAGGTAGCAATTACAAATGAGTATATTCTTGTTTATTCTAAATCTGATTTATCCGAGTTAAATGAATTGCCAAAAGATGCTGAATTTCAATTTAAGGACAGTAATGGTGGTTATAATTTAAGAGAATTAAGAAACAGAAACCCTAAATTTCATAGTGGAAACCGACCAAATTTATTTTATCCATTTTATGTCAATCCCGAAAGTAGCAATAAATATTGTAGTGTAAGATTAACAAAAGATGATAAACATACTATTGAAGTCAAACCGTATAATAGTCAAGGTAAAGAAAGTGTTTGGCGTTGGGGTAAGCAGAATGCAGAAAAAAACAATGTAATCAATAATTTAGATTTGACCCAAATAGTTGCAAAGCAAAAGTCTGATGGTAATTGGAATATCTATGAAAAAAGTAGGCGTGACACAACAAAAGTAAAATCTGTTTGGAGCGAAACTGAAATGAGAACAGAAAGTGGAACAAAGTCTTTTAGAGAATTATTTGCTGAATCATATTTTGATCATCCAAAATCAGTTGAATTAGTAAAACGTTGTATTTATTTGGGTAGTAGTAAAAACGATACCGTTCTCGACTTTTTCGCAGGCTCTGGCACCACCGGACACGCCGTGATGCAACTGAACGCGGAAGACGGCGGCAACCGCAAGTTTATATTATGCCAAATAGACGAACCCATCAAAAAAGACAAAGAAGCGTATCAATTTTGTAAAGCCAATAATTTAGAACCCGTTATATCGAGCATTACCGTAGAACGGCTAAAACGCGCAGGCGAAAAAATAGCCGCCGCCGTAGCCGAAGAAAATAGCAAAAGCGGAATGTTCGCCGAGCATAAAAAGCAAGTGCCTGATATAGGTTTCAAGGTGTTTGACAGCGCAGCAGCCACACAATTAGACATAGACGAAAGCACAGGGCAAATTGCTATCCTCACAAACGAAATCGACGCGTTGAGCCGTATTTATACGATGATATTCAGCATCGGCATCGACGCGCCTACCGAAACACCCGAAACGGTCATCGCCGATTGTATGTATAAAATAGGCAAAAACTACTACCTCACTAATTCGGATAAAATAAGCAAAGACGATTTTGCAGCCGCTATCAAAAACGGCAACGTATTTATAGACGGCTGGACGGCAAGCCTCAACGGAACTTTGCAGCACTATAAAGAAGACGTGAAAATTGTGTTTTAGGGAAACTAAACAACCTAACTTGTTATAAACCATTTCTTGTAACTGTTTAGGTAGTTTTAACTTGATGATATTCCAAATGGGCTGTAAGCCTTTAAAATAAAGGGGCTTATAGCATTTAAGTTTGCAAGAGAATAGTAAACTAAAAAACGATTTGATAAATGCTTACAACAACTGATTATATATGAACAACGAAGAACAAACTAACCCGTTTTTTTCTATTGAACAACTACGCAAGTCGCCGCTTTCGCAAGCGGCCGCTGTTTTCCTACTTTGCGTCTGTACTTGCCTTGGCGGCCGCTTATTTTCGGCAATGGGCTTCGGGGCGGTTAGCCCTTATTTTTATTGGTTGCTCTGCACCTCGTTTTTGCTGGTTTTCATCATACTAAACACCACGCAAGGCACGCGCAGCAACGATATACTCAACTATGCCAAACAGTCGCTTTACGGTTTTGTCGGGCTGCTTATGGCCACCAATTATTTAGCAAAGTTGGCGAGCGGCGTGGCTATCCGCGATTCTAACGGCTTTGCGTGGCTTTATGTTGTACTGATTGTTTGCTATATCACTTTTTTCTGTATTACCTTGATATTAAAGCAGTTATGGGATTTTTTTGAAGCCGAAAGCAAAGAAAAACTCAAAAAAGACGGCTTAGATTAAACGCTACAGCTTCCTTATTTTCGTGAGCTATCTTTCTAAGGCGGCAATTCAGATAGTGTGGATTAGCCCGCCACACAACTCGAAATTCGTTGGAAAATCGGAATTAATTTATGGCGCGGGCTAAAGTACGGCATATATAGCTATATCATTCCCATTCGGGCGATAGATTAAACCATATAAGCAACTATTTTGAACCACATAAGGCAGATAAGAAACACCTAAGAAGGTTAGTCACACAAGATTTTGTGGGTTGAATACTCTGAAAAATAGGCTTATGTGGCTTTATGTGCCTTATATCGTTCAATTTAAAATCGACTTAACTTTTCAACCTATCAACCAAAAGGGAATAAAATCACTTTCTAAAAACCTTATTTCTAAAAACCTTATTTCTAAAAATCTTATTTCTAAAAACCTTATTTCTAAAAATCTTATTTTAAAAAATCTTATTTTAAAAAATTAAAAACCTTATTTCTAATTTATTATGAACAAAAAAATACTCCTCTGCGCCATCGGTTTTGCAGTTTTAGCAATAGGCGTAACCGTAAGATACGGGACTAACTGGCAAGCAATTGAAAATTTTTGCGAAAGCAAAGAAGAAATGGCACGAGAGCATGGCGGTGGCGAACCTGGCTACTATGCGCAATGGTTTGACACCCATAAAAACGAGTATGGCGAAATTCCGTCGGGGCTTTTGCAGGAATGGCTCGACCACGACAATGCGCTGGCTTCCAAACGCTTGACAAGCGTGTTTGCAACGGTTGAAAACCTAAAATCGCCGACGGTGAAACAAGGCGGGCGCACTCGTGGCATCTTGATTGATGCCACGAATGACAATAACGTCTGGGCGGGTTCGGTGTCGGGCGGGCTGTTTCGGTCGGTAGATATGGGCGAATCGTGGTTGCCCGTGAATGATGCAAATAGCAGTTTGGCGGTAACGTGCTTGGCACAAAATCCGTTGAATACGCAGGAGATTTTTTACGGCACAGGCGAGTGGCGCGGCGCAACGGGGCCAACAGGCGACGGCCTATGGAAATCGACTAACGGCGGCGTTTCATTTACACAAATCCCAAGCACCGCAACCATAACCGATATGGATAAATGCAACTTTATGAAGCATAGCTTGACCGACGTGAACACGCTATATGTAGGCACGAGCAATGGCTTGTATCGCACGATAGACGACGGTGTGACGTGGACGAAATTAGTAACGGGCAACGTGTCGGGTTTGCTCACCTTTGCCGATGGCAGCGTCTTGGTGACGATGGTGGCAGGCGCAGTCTATCGTTCGCCAACAGGCGCGGCTGCCTCATTCGTGCGCATAAATCAAACAGTCTTTCCGTCGGGCAGCTTAATCGGATTGGTTTGTTTAGAAAATTGCCGAAGTTTCCCGAATGTCGTGTATGCGTGGTTTACCAACGAAGATTATAATGGCGAAGCCCATAACAGCCTCTGGAAAAGCAGTAATGCTGGGCGCAATTGGCAAAAAATAATATGCAATCCTGCCGTAGGCTCGGGCTACCAGGCGTATAATGGCGTGATAGCTGTAAACCCGACGGATACCTTGCAACTCTATGTGGCGAGCGTGTCAGCATCCGCCTCGATAGACGGCGGGCTAAACTGGGACGATAACGCAGAATATGGCCATTCCGACAATCACGTCGTCGCTTATTTCACGGGCGAGCCTAATTGGTTTATGTTGGGCAACGATGGCGGCGTTTGGAAAACGAGCTTTGACGGAACCTATTCGCTAACAAACGTCAATATAGAATATATTACGCTACAATTTTACGCAGGCGACTATGGCCGCTGGGGCAAATGGGCCGTAGGCGGCGCACAAGACAACGGTACTTGGCGTTTTAGAAGCTCCACAAGCACGCCTCTTACAAAAGTCGGCGGTGCCGACGGCGGTTATGCCTTTATCAGCCGCCAAGATTCCACCTTAGCCTATGCTGCGTGGCAAAACGGCGTTATTTTGCGCACCAACACCTTCACCAATAATTCCGTGACCATTAATACGACTATTACGCCGCCCTTTCGCTCGTCTGAAAGCAAGGATTTTATCAACGAATTTCAGATAAATCCTGCCGACGGCAAGCAACTCTATGTAAGAAGCGGACAGGGCATCTGGCGCACACTGAACAGAGGCACGTCTTGGTCGCGCTTGAATGACACGACGACGAATATCGGCGGAATTATGTCGCTCGCCATCACCAATGAAACAGACCCGACGGTTTACGCGCTCGGACGCGCCACTTTCATTTCATTTGCAAATGCGGCAACATGCGCTCCCGTCACTACTTATAGCAATCGTTATTTACTCATGTCGGCAACGATACGAAACGATGCCCCAGGCGAACTCTCCATCGACCCACACGACCTAAGTACGCTTTATTATGGCTATACGTCGTACTCGTCGCCGTCAAGAGCGTGGAAGGTGACTGGCGCAAACACAGCAACGCCCGTGTGGACAAGCATTATGGGCAATTTGCCGCTACGACTACCTGTTTACCAAATTCAAGCCGACCCGATAGAGCCGAATACGCTTTATGCCGCTACCGACTTTGGTTTATACTACACTTACGACGGCGGCGTGACGTGGAGCAAGGAAACTCGCGTACCAAATGTGCCTATTTTAAACCTAAAATTCCGCGCTAATGCCGACGGAACAGCCTCGCTCTTCGCCTTCACACACGGAAGAGGGCTTTGGTATCTAACGGTAAGTTATATGGCAACGCATGAAGTTGCCGAAGGCAAGCTAAATCTATCGCTTTTCCCGAATCCATCGTCGCAGTATTTGCGGGTAAATTACGATAATTTGCCTATTTCGCCCCCACATTCTACCAATAAAATAAGCGTATTCGATTTGCAAGGCAAACTCATCTGCGAAAAAGTACCCGACGGCATTTCAGAAACCGTCTTCGACACCCAAACCTTTGCAGCAGGCACTTACCTCCTTCGCCTGCAAACAAATGGAAAGGAAGTCACTAAAAAATTCGTGGTGATGCGTTAAATTTCAGGCGATGAACGGGGTGCAAGTAGTTTACTTAGGTAAGGAATATAAGTTTTTAGCACCTACATCTTATGTGTTTCTGATGTGTACCTTATGTGGTTCAAAATTAAAAATAATTGTTTATATGTTTTAATCTATCGCCTGAATGGGAATACTTATTAAAAATCACTTCCTAAACAGCTCCAAGGTGAAAAACCGCCATCAAAAAAAGAACACGCCAAAACGGGTCTTTCTTGTGTATAAACCCTTCGGAATGTTGTCGCAATTTACGCGAGAGGTAGCAGGGCAGTTCACGCTTGCCGATTTGGACTTCGATTTCCCGCCCGATGTTTACCCCGTCGGGCGGCTCGATTACGACAGCGAGGGCTTGCTGCTTTTAAGCAATGATAAAAGCCTAACCGACAAGCTTTTAAACCCCGTAAACGCCCATAAACGCGAATACTGGGTAGAAGTAGAAGGCGAGATAAGCGACGAGGCTTTGCGCAATTTACAAAAAGGCGTGGAAATAAGCATCAATGGGCAGAAATATACCACGATGCCTGCCCAAGCGGAAAAGATAGAGATGCCAGCGTTGCCCGAGCGAAATCCGCCCATTCGCGTCCGCAAAACTATCCCTACAAGTTGGATAAGTATCGTCTTGCAAGAGGGGAAAAATAGGCAAGTTCGGCGCATGACGGCGGCAGTAGGTTTCCCTACTTTGCGGCTGGTTCGCGCCCGTATTCTAAACCTACCATTAGCAGGCATGAAAAGTGGTCAAATTAGCGAAATTTTGCTCTCAGAAATTGGGTTTTAAGGCCAAATAAGGCGAGTTGAATTGTCAAATTTTCAATTGTTTTTTTATTGTCATTGTCACACCTCTTTTTTTGTAAGCAAAACAACACATTTAGAAAACAATAAAAGGCTAAAAGGCGGCTGAAAGTGCCTATTTATAAGGCGTTGCAGGATTTGCAGCGCCTTATTTTTTTTCCCAATACAGAATACTATTGGTATGGTTTTTGTTTAATATCTTTAAAGAGGGGTGTTGTTTTGCTTGAAACCCTGTCACAAAAAACGATTTTGGGTTATTTTTAATGATATTAAAATAGAAATTACCTCAATTGATAAAAAGGCAATCATTTAAAGCATAAATTATCATTTTGTTAAAAAAAGCTTTAAAAAACAAAAGAAAATAAGTTAAATAAATCTTAAAATTAAAAAAATTACAAAATAGTAATCGATTATTTGGAATACCGCCGTACCTTTATGCCCTATTCGGGTCGTTTGTAGGGCAAGAATAGGCGTAAATCGCTGCGTTAGAAGCGACATTTGACACGTTATTCTGACAAAATAACAATCACAAAAACAGCGTTTTTAGTTGTTTTTACGACGGTATTTTGAGTGGCGCGATGCCCTTCAAAATGACGTGTAAAATAAAAAATAAACAATGAAAGAATTATTTAGGAATGCACTAACTAATCTATCGACCAAACCCTTTTTTACCCTTATCTCCCGCGAGCGTTTCTTGACGTTAGCGATTAGTGCAGGCGTTAGCGCGTTTGCTTTGAACACCAACCTTTTTAGCACCAGCTTAACTGATAGCAAGGAAGAAACACTTCTTGTTAGTTATGTTCACACTGTTTACCCGCATGATAGTGCGTTCGGAGGACAGTTGATTTTGAAAAACAGCACCGACAAACCAATTAAAAACTGGATAGTCATGCTGCCAATGCGAGCCAATATCGACAGTATTGACAACGCGAGTTTCTACCATATCAGCGATACAGCTTACGCTTTCACACCAACCTCGGCCAATGCAACAATCAAGGCGCACGACTCTATAACCCTACAATTTTCGGGGATTATGAGCAAGCGGTTTGTTTTACCAACTGCCGCATTTCAGCGATTGACCTCGCTTCCCGTGTCTTCACACACCGTGCATGCCCCCAAAGGCTCCGAAGCTCCGCGTAATATCGCGCTCTTTAGCTTGCCCGACGATTATGCGCCAAGTACCGAACTTCGTTTGGGTGAAGGCCGAATCTATCCAATCTGGGAACAAAGTTCCGACGCAGTTATCCCGCATAACCGCAAAACGTGGGCAATGGCAATGGCGCATGCACACAAATTATTTACACACGTTACCAAAACGCCAAATGTACCCATTTCTTTTTACTTTGCAACGACGCTTAAAGAATCGTTTTGCGGCTGCGACCCCAATATTGAGGTTTCCCAACAACGCTTCCCGTTAGTTTACCAAAGTAAATCGCAAGCACAGGGTTGTTTTCAAATGGAGGTAGCCACCGCTTACGCCGAATTGAAAACGATTTATCCAGACCGCTTTCCCGACAACGGACACGACGGCATCATTGCCAACGAACATTTCGAAACCGCCGCTTTATCCAAAGCGCATTATGATATGTTCGCTATCAAGTATTTGGATATTGCGCAAGGCTACGAGCTGCAACGCTTTTTTAACACAACAAACGACTCGACCGCAGCCATGAAAACGCTTGCATTAGCCTATCATCAAGGTTTATGGAGCCCCTTGTGGCAAAACGTATTTGCAGCGAATCGGACAAAAGCCCTGCAATCGTCAGACATTTCGGAGTTTATGGGCAAAGAGTGGCGCGTTATTTACAACGTAAAATCGTTAGCAAATTTTGCCACACTATTGAACGGGCAACCCAAAAAGTTGGATAAAAAACTCATCGGAATCAATCCGCAAACGAGTATGCCATACAATATGTTCTACGGTTTTTATGACGAACAAATCGCGTGGACTGACGTAGAGGATTATCTTAAAAAAATCCGACCGATGTATCGCACTCAAAACTGGTCAATCATCAAAGCACGCCTACGCAAATCCTTCGATGCGCAAAACGGCGGCGAAGCCATCTCTTTCCGCTATCAATTCGGACAGGTTTTAGACCAACTCATCTTGTCGCTACCCGAAAGCAACCCCTCACGCGCAATCATCACAAAATATGGTGACAAACGCCTATATGCTGATGCTGGGAGTCGCGGGCGAATGGCTGCACGAAAATAGCACAAACATTAAAACAAACATTAAAATTTAGTAGTAAAAAATCAAAAAAGCGGCTGCCCTCACACGAGGATAGCCGCTTTTTTTGCCTCTCAGCCCATCTCGCCGTCTATTTTTAAAAACATTTCTCGTTTAAGAAAAACTTTAACACTATATTAACAATAAAAAATGCCGTTTTTATAATTTTTTACAAAAAATAAACGAACTGCCTGTTCTCTGTATCGATATTATACCTACCTTTGCGCATTGATATTTTCTACTATCACCAAATTTACATTATTATCTATTTTATACTATCATCATCAAACAATTTTTAATTTTTTCTAAATGAAAAAACTCTACAAAAATCAAGTTCGCACACTTGCAACACTTTTATTAGTGGCAGTATGTGCAGTAGCAGGTTTTGCGCAAGGCGTAGTTTTCGTAAATTCGCCAGCAAATCTCGGCGGTCCAAGAGCGTATGTAAATTCTGGTTGGTGGCAATTAGACACCATGACCAATCAAATCTGCTCTGACCTTGTGTTGGCAGGCGGCTTAGGCAACAACGACTCGTTGGCGGGCGCAGCTCCAATTTCAAATGCAGCAGCAATCGCAGGTAAAATCGTGGTTATCTATCGCGGTACATTCAGTTTTGCTGTCAAAGTAAACAACGCAGTAGCCGCAGGTGCTATCGGCGTTATCATGGTACAAAAAGATGGTACAGCCCCTATCATCATGGGTGGCGCACCAACTACGCCGATACCCGCAGTAATGCTTAGCAAAGCCGATGGCGACGCACTCGTAGCAGCTATGCGTGCCGGGCAAACCGTCAATATCTGTATGGGTAAAACCAATTTGCAAAACAACTTAAAAGTAAGCACCTACGCACCTATATATAGTGCGTTCCCAAGAGAGCTTTTTTCGGCACTTAGCCCCAATACGGATAGTTTATTCAACTTGGCGGGTGGCGAAGTTTACAACTTAGGTTTGTCAGACCAACACAATCTTTCGCTACACACGACGGTAACACACGCCAACGGTTATGTTGCCTTTGACAAAACCTTTAGTGGCACAGATACATGCTCCACTATCGACACACCTGCCGATACACTTATCATTACCAACGGTAGCGTAAAATTGAAAGATTATGGTGTTTACACCTTTAATTCAACCTTATCATCGATGGAGTCGGAGCAGTATCCCGTTGATAATGTTAGCTCTAACACAATCAATATCAACGATTTTTACATTTCAAAAGTACCCGTAAATCCAAATACGTTCGCTCCTATTGTTGGCTCGGCCTACACAACAGGTGGTACTGCTGACCCGCACCCAGGATTTGAAACAGGCTTCCTTTTCGATGTGAAAGGAAACGGCTTCGAATTAGATACTATCAAGTTTGCCGCCGCAGGACAGTTTGATTTAAGTGGAAAAACGGTTTCTGTTGCCCTTTATTCGGTTGCCGATGCCGACGGCACAGGTTCGGTTGAAACTGACGGAGAACGCAATATCGTAGCAGTAAAAGATTATACCTTCCCTGCTTTGACAGGTACGGCAAAAACAGCTGTTAATCAAGCTGCATTAGGATTTTCAGCAGCAGACGCTGCATTTTTAACAGATGGCACACGTTATTTGGTAACAGTAACCGCTCCTTCTACTTCTTCTACCGATAGAGTATATATTGGCTTCAGCAATGCCATTGATTATGAAGGCACTGTCAGCGCGTTCTTTGGTAACGCTGCCTTGAAACCAACGACACCATACAATACTTATTTGTATAATATTGGAACGGCAGCTCACTTCCGTTCAGGTTTTGGTCTTGACCTTTCGCCTGCAATTACTGTTCGTGTGAAAAACACGTTGGTCCCAATTGCTACAACTCGCGAAACAATCAATAGCAAAGTAAACGTGTTCCCTAACCCTACTTCGGGTCTTGTGCGCGTTGATTTGACTAAATTCAACGGCGAGCAGTCTAATATCACCGTTACTAATTTATTAGGCTCTACTATCACTTCATTGACCAACCAAACAGGTGTTGTTAGCATCGACTTGAGCGCACAGCCAAGCGGTATGTATAGCATCGTAGTGACAAATGCACAAGGTCAAGCTGTTAAAAAAGTTAGCTTAACGAAATAGGCTAAGAACAAGTTTGTAGCAACGAATTTGTAACAACGAGTTTGTAAAATAAATAAAAAACCACTCGTAGCGAAAAGTTGCGAGTGGTTTTTTATTTTCTCTCAGTTCAATCGCCACAGTTATTTTTATATTTTAAGCCTAAAAAGCCCTACCACAGGAAGCGGTAGGGCATAGTGGCCAAAAGTTAAGCGCCAGCGGCAAAATAAACACGGGTATTATTCGCTCAGAACGCCCTATTTAACAGGGCTTTAAAACCGTGATTATTTAGTCACTACTGCTTATTTTAGGAGATGGAGGTAAAAATTATTAACTTACATGTAAAGATTGTACGATTGTAGGATTTAGGAAAAAGCGTACAAATTTATAATCATACAAAAAATCATCTTTTGGTTTTGCTTGTAAAATATCCACAAAACTCTGATAATCGGTTACTAAAGTCAACCCGTTTTCGGTAAAAGCGAAGTCGCGCAAGATAGGCTTTGCTACTTTTTCCAAACAGTCATTTATCCTTTTTTGAGCGGCGGCATCAGCTTTAAAATTGTCGTGATTTAAAATTTTAGCTGCCGCAATATCGTTTCTTAGGGCTACATTTTGGTAAAAATGCGCCATTAATGCGGGCATTTGAGTGGGTTCTACAATGTCTTTAATTTTTAGATACGCGCCTGTCTTTAAATCAAAATTAAAGTAAAAGTCTTTTTCCCAAAGCGGGTTTTGCACGTTTTCAAAAGTGAATTTTAAGGAGAGCAGCCCATTTTTATTATAAAGGACTTTATAATCTAAACCCGTGATAGAGCATTTGCCAGAACTGCAAGCGTTTTTTGCTAACTCTGCGATAGCGTCGGGAAGTTCCATGGTGCGAACTAAGGGCATATTAGTTTCAAATAATCGGTTGATAACCTCTTCGGCCAATTCACTATTAATATTGGCAGCTGTTGTGGGGTTTTCTAACTCAACAATAGGAAAGCGAAAGGTGCGTTTCCCTTCTGCGCTGGTCGACTGCAAATTTTTGAAAGAGGCAGTTTGGGCGAAACCCGTGGTGCATAAAATGCAGAGGGCAATAGACGAAAAAATAGATTTAGTAAGCATGGTGGTTTAAGTATGATGGTTTAAGTGTGGGTTTGAAAAAACTAGCCTATATGTAAGGCTTGCGATATTGCAGGATTTAAGAAAAAGCGTACAAATTTATAATCATACAAGAAATCATCTTTTGGTTTTGCCTGTAAAATATCCACAAAGGTTTGATAATCAGTTACTAATGTCAATCCTTTTTCAGTAAAAGCAAAGTCGCGTAAAATGGGTTTTGACGCTTTTTCCAAACAATCACTCACTCTTTTTTGAGCGGTTGCATCGTTTTTGAAATTATCGTGATTTAAAATTTTGGCAACCACAATATCATTTCTTAACGCTACATTTTGGCGAAAATGTGACATTAAAGCAGACATTTGCGAAGGTTTTACAATGTCTTGAATTTCTAATCGCGCACCTGTTTTTAAATCGAAATTGAAATAAAATTCTTTTTCCAAAAGGCGGTTTTGCGAGTTTTCAAAAGTAAGTTTGATGGAAAGTAGCCCGTTTTTGTTGTATAAAACCTTATAATCTAAGCCCGTTACCGAGCAATTGCCGTTGCTACAAGAGTTCTTGGCTAATTCGGTTAGAGCATCGGACAAGTTCATGCTGCGAACTAAAGGCATATTCGTTTCAAATAGACGGTCGATGACCTCTTCCATCAATTCACTATTAATATCGGCTGCGGTTGCAGCACTTTCTAATACGATAATAGGAAAGCGAAAGGTGCGCTTCCCTTCTGCGCTCGTCGATTGCAAATTTTTGAAAGACGCAGTTTGGGCGAAACCTACGGAGCATAAAAGGCAAAGGACGGTAGGTAAAAAGAGAGACTTAAGCATGGTGGTTTAAGAATGGATTTTAAAATTAAAAAATATGGTTTGTGTAGAAATGATTAATTTGTTATAGAATTATTGCAATAATATGAATAACGAAACAAAGACGCAATTTAAATAAAGATAGTTGCATACGTTTTTTGCATTTTCACAAGATTATATTTATCTTATCAAATAATATTATAAACTATTTGATTGTCAGTAGTTTACACCTTTATTTTTCATTGCATAGGTTGATAGTTTTTTTGAAAAATATATTTTTACAAAAAAAAAAGACCGTTTTAGATACCAAGGCATCTAAAACGGTCTTTTTTTCGGAAAGAAGGTAGCTAATTCGTTACCTTTTTCTCATTGCTTAGGAAGTAGGCAAGTGAGTAGCCAATTTCCAGCTTAGGTTTCCACGGCTTTCGTGGCCAAAGCAATAGGCGTACAATCGGCGTTTAAGCCCACAACAAAGATGTCGATTTCGATACTGCCTAATCGGTAAACTTTCACTTCGGTTAAATGCTGATTCACATAATCTACTGTGGCTTGGTAGCGCAAAGCCGTAGCCTTTCCTTCTTCGTCCATCCAGTCTTGTATGATGGCGATTCTGTTTGAAAAATCAGCCCACACACGCTCTTCTATGGTGGTTTCGGCTGGCCGCCCCGATAGGGCGATTAGTTGCACCGCAACAGGCTGCGCGGCATCTAATAGATGGGCTGTCCAAGCAGCGTCTGTCTCGCTTGTAAAATACAGGTCGGCAGTTAGTGCTGTAAGTTGTTCGATGGTTTGTTGCATTTTATAGTTATAGTTAAGAACGATTTATAGTTAGCCCCTAATATAGGGCTTAGAATAGGCAAAGATACGAACTTTTTTCATTACCAACCGCTTTAGGAATGGGTAAAAGATAACTTGGTTAGTTTTTTAAATGATTTAGGAACGTTATCGAGGCTTTTTTCATAGATAGAAGGAAGTAGTTTTGTTTTTTTACTAATTCTGTAAAAAAATAAATGTAATTGTTTAGCTCCGACCCTAAAAAAAGGAAATACGAACGCTTACAGTATCTATCTTTGTACTATTAACAGCGTTTTATTTAGATGCTGCTACTTACTCTAATCATTAATTATTTTAAAAAAACGATGCAGACAACCATTTCTTCCACATTCGCCCACTTGCTTTTTTTCTGTGCTTTTTTCTGTAGTAATATTTCAGCACAGCCCCTCGCCGTAAACCGCGTTGCCGACCTTTACGACAACGGAGCGCCCGCTTTTTTGGGCAATGTTTCGGGCTTGGTGAAGGCCAACAATCGCGCTATTTATGCCGCTTCCGACAGAACAGGAACCTATGTTTTGGGCTTCGACGGCACAGCGCACACCTATTTATACAATGCCGCAAACGGCGCAGCAACTATCAGCGACTTAGCAAGTTGCGGCAGCTTCGCTGTGTTTTGGGTGTTCAATTCCGACCAATTTTACGAACTTTGGCGCACCGATGGCACACTTGCAGGAACGTATCGATTGCAAAATTTTCATAATTACCCGTTCAGTGGGCAAATTCCGATAAAAATGCTTGCCGCCGAAAGCGGTGAATATTTGTTTGCATTAACCGATTTTTCGCAAACAAACACCGTCGAACTTTGGCGAAGCGTGGGTACAACGAGCGGGACAGCGCGATTGCGCACGATTCCTGCGCCGCCGTCGTTGGTGATGACGGCAATTGATGTGTTTGCTACCCGCAACGGCGAACGCCTTTTGACCGTTAATTTTGATGATAATAGCATCAATTTTCAGTCGCAAGTTTATTATGTGCAGCAAACGCGAGTCGATTCGGTGACAACCGCACACGATTCGCTTGCCCCACCTTACTACAACGGAACACAGCACGCTTGGGACGCGCAAGGTGTGTATTTTTTCACGAACGCTGTTCAAAATGGCGGACTGAATTATTACCACACGAATACGCAAACCGACACCGTGCTAATTGCAGGTGGCGCAAATCATGTCGGGCAGTTTGCCGTTTTGCACGATACGCTTTGGTTGCAACAAGACTCACTAAAAAGCTATACACACACAACTGGATTTTCGCCTCATTCGGGGCGGCCTTTTAGCGGTTTTATTCCGTTTCAAAACACGCTTTATTTTTTTGGCGCAGCCACCAATTCTTTTCACGAAGCCTTGTATCGTATTGAAAATCAACAACCTGTATTATTTATAGATATTGCGCCAAGCGGCAATTTTCAGACAAATAATCGATACGCTGTTTTTAATAATCAATTATTTTTTGATGCCAACGATGGCATACACGGCGACGAGGTTTGGCGCACCAATGGCACAAGCGCAGGCACAAATTTGGTTGCCGATATTTCGCCAAATGCGAATGGCAGTTTTCCGCAAAATTTTTATATTCATCAAAATAAACTCTATTTTACCGCTCGTACAACTGCAACGGGCACCGAACTATACACGACCAACGGCACGGCGAGCGGCACGGTTTTACTCAGCGACCTCAACCCAGGAACGGCGGGTTCAAGCCCGCTTTTCATAACCGATAGCAGCACAAATTACCTGTATTTTACCGCTATGACGGCCGCCGAAGGGCGCGAAATTTACCGAACAGACGGCACACCCACAGGCACTCTGCGTTTGCGCGACACATGGGCGGGTACGCAAAGTGGGATTTTAAATAATGCACCAGTTTGTTTTGTGCAGCAACGGCTTTGCTTTTTATCAAGCTATGCAACGTCGTCGAACGCACTTTGGCAAACAGACGGCACTTCGGCAAACACGCAAGCCCTCAAACGTTTTGACGACAACGCATCGTCAGCGCAAAATAATTTTATGCCTTTCGGCAATAAACTCCTGTTTTCGGCGGTGACGGCTACGGGCGTACAGCTTTTTCAGACCGAAGGTACGGCGGCGGCAACATCAATTTTACACGCTTTTAATTTGCCACAATATTCCTCTATCGATTTTAAAGGTGAAATAAACGGAAATCTTTATATGTTGGTCAATCAGTCGAGCGCAAACAGTCAATTGTGGAAAACAGACGGTACAGCTACTGGAACGGTTTTGGTGAAAAACCTAAGCGGACAAGACCCTATCTTTCGCCCGTTTATCATGGTCAATGGCAAAGGGCTTTTTAATATCAACTCGCCGACAACGGGCGAAGAGCCTTGGGTGACAGACGGCACGGCGG
>JBEEMU010000401.1:0-8182 GCA_041192485.1 Bacteroidota bacterium
GGTAAATAACTGCACCCATCAGGGTTTAAATTGGTAAAGGCAATCCATGCCGTGTTTGATGGTGAAATGATACCTATTCGTTGAAAATTAGGTTGGTAGGCAATATTCGGGTCAAATGAAACTTGTCCATACAATTGTCCGGGTATTGTATTACCGCCTATAGCAGGTTGTTCTGCCGTTTGATTCCAAGCCGAGGTTCTATTTACTTCAGTCGTTAAATACCCTTCAAACAAATTCCCTGAGGTTTGCGCTTGCACAGGCAGCGTCACTGCCGTAGCGCCATACACCAAGCCAACCTTGTGTTTTCCGAACTTATTGGTTTGCAACGTCGTGCCTGTTTGCGTGGCATACAAGCCGATGCCCGCTTGCATATTATTCGTGTAGTTACACGAAAAAGCAGTGTTCGGCGTGTTGTAAGCATATATCGCCATATAAGGCGCGAGCGTAGCAGCGTCGGGCGTTCCGGCGGGTACGGTGTAGGTAGGGCTGCCTTGCACGGTATTGTGTTTTATAGTCAAGTAACTGCTGTTGCGCAAAATAAAGCCGTATTTATTGCCAAACACATTAATATGATTATCGCGGATGTCGGAGCGAGTAGCCGCACTTGCGTTTACGCCCGATACTTGTATGCCGTACATGAGGTTGGTGCTTGTAGTAGGCATATTTATCGTATTCCCTACAATTTCATACGATGCGGGGTTGCCGCCTACACTTAGGTTACTAATCGAAATACCATTGCCATTCGAAATCGTATTGTTTAAAACCGCCGCAATACCATCTATATTATCGTTAAGCAGCACGGCTGTACCTGCGTTAATCGTTGAGTTTAGTAGCGAGTCGCGAGTACTTCTACCCGAAAGGAAGCTTACGCCGTAGTCGGTGCGCTCGCCGTTGTAGTTTTGCACGGTCACGTTTCGCAGCGTCAAACGGGCATTTTCGGCAACAATACCTTTATAGCCGCCCGATACCGTTATTTTTGCGCGGCGCGTACTCTCGTTTGCATCTAAAAACCGCGCCGAATGTTTTACATATAAACCGATGCCTATATTATAAATAGGCTGCAGAATAGTTGTTGTTGGCGATGCCCAGGGCTTTATGTTTATAAAGTTTATTTTGCCCTCGGCTCTTACCGTATTCCAACCCTCGCAAACAATGCCATAGCGTAGTTTGGTGAAGTTTAAGACGGCGTTAGAGCTACTCCCATTTAAGCCTAACCAATTTAAACCAATAGAGCGTATGCCTATTTCTGGCCAAGTAGTGGTGCCTGCCACGAAATTATCCGCTTCAAAATCAACGCCTGTAATGGTATTTGCCACGCTACTTTCTACCGAAATACCGATACGGTTATTTTTAAATTTCAGGTTGTTGGTCTGCCCTAAAGTATTGGTTTCATTGCCACTTATCGTCGCATTTCCGAGTACTTTTACCGATAAAGCAATGTCGGCATCTTGAATAGTGAGCAAGCCCGCAGGTATAATCTTCGGGTTCCACGTTCCGTCGCCAATTAGTTCAATCGTGCGCCATTTCGAGATGCCGTCTGCCGATTTAATGACACCTTGCGACGGTCGAAGCGTAAACGCGCCCGTTGTTTGCACACGCGTAGTTTTTACTTCAATGCTCGCATTCTCGCACATTAAAATGGTCATCGGCACGTTTTGCACTGACAGCCCTTTGTCTAAAATGAGTTTACCTGCAACTACCCATTTTAATTCGTTTCCGAGTGTAGCTGAGTACTGTATGGAAGCCGTTGTTGTGCCGCCTAATGCTGCGAGAGTGGTTGCGCGAACACCCGATGCACCCGTTCCGTCAATATACAAATAGCCGGCGGGCTGCGGACAAACACGGTTGCTTTTAGTGGTAAACGATGCCGAAATACTCAACGCTGATGTGCCGTTGCTACAGGTAGCCGAAAGCAAATAATTCATGGTTATATTCGGGGCTAAACCCGTAAAAGTAAACGAAGTAGGCGGTATAGTAGTACCTGCACTCGGATTAATAGTAACCGAGATAGGCGTGTTAGCAGGTTGCGTGTAATAGAAAAGCGTATAACTTGTTGCGCCTGCAATAGGCTGCCAATTTACGGTTGCCGCCGTGCTTGTTAAATTAGTAACGCTTGTAATAATGGGTATTCCGCAAATCGCCGCCGCCGAAACGGGCAGACAAGCCTGCGAGGTAGTTAGCGAAAAATGGCTACCGCCCGTTATCAAACTCGCCTGCATCCGGGTAGCTTGGCCGGCTGTAAACATCGATACACAGTCATCTTTGGTGTAGTCCATAAAGTTCATCCACATATCGCCATTCGGCGCACCTGCGCACGGGGTCGTCGTCGTTGTGCAAGCCGTTGCAGTCGATACGGAGTGCGCGTATTGTGGCGGAGTGTCGGCAACATAGTCACCCGATGCGGCATCGTCGGCTTCACATAAAAGTTCGTTGGCGAAAATATGTCCTAAACCCAAATAATGTCCTACTTCATGGGTAAGTGTGCGTCCGCCATTGTATTGAAAATTTCCTCCTGGATTTGCGGCGAAAGCATCATAGCGCAACAAAACGCCATGTGTAAACACCTCTCCGGTACTCGGAATAACAAGCGCGCCTGGTGTATGTCCAACTACACTCGCATCTCCTCCAATAGAATTAACTATCCATATATTAAAGTACAAGTTCGGGTTCCAGGCATCATCGCCGCTCGTACCCGAAAGCATCGCCTCCGAAGCATTATAATTTTCTAATCCTTGTTTATAAACAATTCCTGTTGTCGGGTTGCCGTCAGGGTCGCGTTTGGCCAAGCAAAATTGAATTTGCGTATTTGCCGTGCGTGTGTCATAAACATGGCTCGTTCTGTGGGGGTTTTGCGCACTAAAATCCGTGTTTAGCACCGCAATTTCATCTTGCACCGCTTGCTGCGTAATGGTTGTGGGCAAAAAAGACGCGCCGTAATACAAAACATGCACCACAACTGGAATCGTTACAGGCGCAAACGTTGCCGTGCCTGCGGCTTTTGCGGCAGCATAGGTTTGAATATGCTGCTCGTTGAGGGCTTGCTGCTGTTGATAAACAGGGTCGCTCAAGTAAACGACTCGCGCTTGGTCGTAGCCGCATCGCTCGCCCTGCGCCGAACCTAACGCGCCTTGCCCGAAAGCCCCGCTTACTAAAATGGTTAGAAATACAAGCATCGTCCAAGCCGTTTTAAATGAACGGGTTGCTAAACGACGGAAGTCGACGGAAGTCGACGGAAGTCGACGGAAGTCTGAAAAAAGTTTGTGTGTGTGCATGGTATTAAATTGTATTGGTTGATTATTTTCGGGGTAAAGTTACAAATTATTTTTTTAAAATACTAATTTAATTCTTATAAAAAAGAATACGAGCTATTTAAGTGCCTGCGTCAAAATATAAAATGCCTATGAAGCCTACAACTTTAGTTGTATTTTGCTTTGTTTTTTTTGTAAAAAACACAAAAAAACCTACCTTTGCCACGTCATTTTTTCTTTACCCAGTAGCCTTGCCCAATTTATATTTTTACTTAAAGCCTAAACCTATAGGTTTTCGAAACCTTATGGTTTGAGCTTAACCAACAAGCAGCTAATTCTGTATTTTTTAACCAACAATTTTCAATAATCTCATGATCAAATTAGTAGGTCAGCTACTCGATAAAACGAGTAGGAAGGTACTCGACGTTTTCGAAGGGTATCGTGTGGTGGTCGAGTTTCGCGCAGCCGACAATGGCTACGACCCTTACCACGAGTACACTGGCGAGAAGGAGAATGAAATATTCCCTACAGCCCAACAACAAACGGCTGCTTTTTGCAGCGCAAATGGCGATTTTTTGCTCGATTTGCCCGACTGGAGCGATTGGCAAACCGAGCCAGCCGCGCCAGTGAAAATCGTAGTAAGCTCGCCCGACTCGGAGGTTTGTGGCTCGATGGCGCTTTCTTTTGACGAACTCCGACATTATTACGAGAAAAAACCTGAGCTATCGGTCGACGGTTTCCCGCTCGCAAATGACCAACCGACCGAAGCGGATTTTAACGTCCAGCAAACGATGCTTCAGCTATTGGTTAGCCCGAAAGCGATGTCGGTGCTTTCGTCTAATGCGCAAGCCAAAGTCAACCAACAAGGGCGGATTAAAGGTAAATTGGTCGACCGCGAAGGGCGTTTTAGTGTGGCAAATCGCCAAATTATTTTGTGGGGGAAACGCAGCAGCACGGCGGCTTGGCAGCCTGTCGGCATTGCCAATTCGGACACGAAAGGTAATTTTTATACCGAATATCCGAAGGAAAAATTTGCGGCAGCCCAAGCGAGTGTGGCGGTAAACCCCGAAAAAGGCATTGCTATCGACCTTTCGACGGAGGGTTATTTTCCAACATTCGTGCTATTAGTCGTCGATTTTCCGAGCAGTTACGCCGATGTTGTAGAAAGCGACGACGACTGCGCTTGCCACGTGCATACGACGCCGCGCCTGCCCGATGCCGACGATTTGGTCAACGATTCGGAAACTTATACCCAAGACATTGGCGGCGCGTGTGTGAATTTTACGCGCCCAAACCGCAGTTTGGAGGAGTTCTCGTTTTACATGGTGGCTCGCACGACCGAACCCGAAATAAAAGGAACAAGCCTCACGCCCCGCGAGCGCGTGATAGCCGAACAGGTGCTTAAAGGCTTGCAAGGCGGCTACAGCAGCCGCGATTTAGACAGCGAAAAACCAACTTCACTCGAAGAAGCCTTGCGCCGCAACCCCGTAAGCGATGCGTCTTCGGTCATAGACCGCTTTTTGAAAAAATATGCAGGCAGAGGGGCGATGGACGCGCAAAATATGCCACAGTGGGACTGGGAATGGAATAAATCGGAATCGCTGTACGGCTTGGGCAATTACCAAGCGGTGTCTATTTCGCACGGGCATTTGATGCACTTTAAGCAAATTTGGAAAGCAGACGGCTACTCGTTAGGCGATTTGTTGTATAGCCTGCCGCTGGCTCCTGGACAAAAAAAGCAGATTGCGATTTACGATTGGGGACGCAACGACCGCAATAGCCGCGCCGAAGAAACGGGGCAATCGGACGCACTCAGCGCGATGGTTGACCATAGCCGCGATATTAACGACATCGTGAATGCTTCGCTCAACGAGTCGTCGCAAGGGCAATCGGAGTCGGAAACGACAGGTACCGGATTCGGAAGTGGGGCAGCAGCTGGCGGTAGCGGCGGCGGCGGCGGTTTCAACCTATTTGGCGGCATCACCTCGGCTATGTCGTTTCAGCGCGGAAGCCAAAGCGCGAGTGCTTCGCAAAACTCGAACCGCAATAGCACCGCTTCGGCACTCAACCGTTTGCGCGATGTGGTTTCGCAGGCCGCTTCGTCGGTGCGCAATTTGCGCAGCACGGTTATCACCAGCTCGAACCAAAATGACAGCCTGCGGGCGCAAACAGAAGTAGTAGCTAACCATAATCATTGCCACGCGCTTACGATGCAATATTTTGAGGTGTTGCGCCATTATATTGTCGAGCAAAAATTGGTCGATGTGCAAGAATGTTTGTTCATTCCGCTTTTGATGGAGCCGTTTGATATGAACAAGGCGCAGCGTTGGCGCGATGTCTTGCAATCGCGCTTGTTGCCTAGTGCATTTAGTGGACAATACCCTTTAACGGGCGCGTTTGATGCCTTAGACCGACATATGCATAACTACGAAGGCTTCGACTATCCGAACGGCGCGTATGCCGACGAACCTTTTACCGAAGTTAGCGGCTCGATGCAAATCACCTTCGAGTTTCATTTCGACTACCGCATCGAGGGCTATATGAATCGCGCAGCAGAGTTGGCCAAAGATACGGCAAAAGAAGCTGCCGATAAAGCCGAATCGTTTTTACGCATCATGTTTTGGCCATTTTCCCTGTTTTTTCCAAGTGGTAAAAAAATCCGCGAAACCTTAGAACCTTTGCCATTTGGCGAACGAGTCGATTATTTTTTAACCGAATTAGCGCCGAAAGCTATCGCAAAATACATTAACGAACTCGTTTTTACAACAAGTAGTGGCGCACCAATAATTATGGATAAAATTCAGTTGAATGAGTTTATTCCGGGGCAACCCATAGAGGTACGGCTAAACGCCCTAAATGTGAAACACTTTTGGCGCAATGTGCAGTCTTTGACAATTTCAAACATTGGGTTTAAATCCGAGAATAGAGATTACGCTGCTGCCCCAAGTTATATGCGGATTCGGGTGCAAAATGTAAACCTAAACTATAGCAATCGTTTTTACCAAAATGCCGTTTTATTGAACGGTTGGGGCAAAATCGACGACTTGGACGGGTTTAGCGACACGGCAAACTTCCCCTTTGCCCCGCTCAATAGTTACGAACTGCGCAACCCGAAATTAGACGATATTCGCTTAGTCCGCAATTTATTGGCACACCTCAACGCCAATATCGAGTATTACCATAAAACACTTTGGTTAAACATGGACGAAAACCGCCGCTATATGATTTTAGACAGCTTTATCGCACCTAATTCGGGTGGGCGAAGCGTGGCATCGGTCATTGAAAACAACCTCATTGGCATTGTTGGCAATAATTTGGTGATGCCCGTAGCGCGAGGTTTCCACCTCGACCCTACTTATAGCATTTTGGCAGACGACCCAAGCAGCCTTTTGGAACATTACCAGCCGACAACTCCACTTGCGCCCTATCGTATAAGCGTCCCAACGAAAGGCGTTTTCTGCGAAGCCGTGCAAGGTGCTTGCAACGCTTGTGAGAAAAAAGACAGCACTCGGCAGTGGAATTGGCAAGACTCGCCGATAGACGAACCGACCAAAATAGATACGCTAAAACCCGAATCGCATTTCCAGAAACCCGAAACCATGCAACCCACGCCGTTTGTACAGCCTATTATTAGTATGCAAACCGTGCCAACTGCGCCTGACCCCGGAGCAGGTTTGAGCCGTTTATTAGAACTCATGGGCAAAAAAGATTTGTTCGACAATTTAACGGGTTTAGATGAAGTAATAAAAGGCGCATCGTTAGCGGGTACAGAGGCGGGTAAAAATACGGTAGAATATGCCAAAATTGCCAAAGAACTCGCCATTCACGCAAGTTCGGTCAAAAACCTCGACCAAAATTTGGCTTCTATTCAAAAAGCTAAAGACTCGGGCTTGCTTACCGACAAACAAGCATCTGATGCCGCAGTAAAACTTGTCGATGCTGTTGCTACCAAACCAACTACAGAGAAACCAACTACGGAGAAACCAACTACGGAGAAACCAACTACGGAGAAACCAACTACGGAGAAACCAACTACGGAGAAACCAACTACGGGCGTAACGCCGCCCACAACCACGACAACGCCGCCAAAAACCACGACAACGCCGCCAAAAACCACGACAACCACGCCGACGAAGCCGACGGAACAGCCTTTTTCGATAGTCGTAAAAGCAACGGATTATCGCGGCGCACCATTCGCAGCACCACTCAAATTGCAGCTTATCGACGAAAACACAGGCGATTATTTGGTCGGTGGACAAGACAATAAAACCTTGACTATGCAAAATGGACGCGGACGAGTTGCTATAAAATACAAAGCCTTACCTGCTTTGCTTACCGCAAAACTCATCGCCGACCCCGCCGAAAAAAGTTTTTGGGAAATTTTACTCGGCGTTAGCCAACCCTTAGATGCCACGTTTACCGCGCAGTCCGCCGATATTTTTGAATTACTTACTACGCATAAAACATTGATTATCAACGTAGAACAAGGTTTTGAAACTATCTCGGTAGAAGCCAAAAACAAAGCGGAAGCCGTTGATAAAATAATACAAGACTATAATGCAAAAACGAGTTTAAAACTGCCACTCGCCATCGGTGCCGAGCTTTCTGCAAAATACATGACCGATGGAACGAAAGTGACAGGCTCCGAAGAATTGAAAAAATTTGTCTTGAAACTGCCACTCCCAACAGGCAAAGTGAGCTTTATAGCAAAATAAGCGATAAACAAACACCTTAAGTACAGCCAGTCTAATATAGCTGGAGCGGTTGCCCTTCGTAGTGTGGGCGATTTTAAGAGCGAAACGCCAAAGCGGTCGTGTTTCCGAGTGGAAACATGACCGCTTTTTTGCTTTATACTCCCTTTCGGTTGACAGATGAAAATAATCTTTCTTAGTAAAAGATGACCTGCGAGCCTGTATAGTGCAACCTATTTTTGT
>JBEEMU010000402.1:0-5462 GCA_041192485.1 Bacteroidota bacterium
TACGGAGGTCTAAGGTGATGCGGTTCGCAATATCCAAGCCTGCGCCATAAGTATAAGCGATATTTGCGTTATTGAAAACCTCCGTCCATTTCACATCGAACGACTTGTTCGAATCCTCGGCGAACGGAAAAGAAGGCACTAAACCTGCGTGGATACGCAAGCCCACTATCTTTTTAAAATCAATCATAAGCCCTGCTAACACAGGAACGTCTATTCGGAAGCGGTTGCGCTCGAACGTACTCACAATTTCGCCTGCCGAATTGGTAAGCGAATAGCGGTTTTTGGTGTAGTAGCCCTCCAATTCCACCTGCAAGAAAAAGGGTTTTAGGTCGGCATAGCCCCAGCGAGCAAATGCCCCAAGGCCGTAAGAAGTGCGTAGGCCTGGCATCGCCGACATCGAAACCGAATCCGTGCGAGTTGGTGTTAGTATTTTCAGGCTATTATAGGGCGCAATAGTCCCGATGCCATACCCTAAATGCAAGCCCGTAATTTGGGCAAACGCTGTGTTAGCAATGCCAATACTGGCGGCAAGTGCAAAAAGAAACTTAGTCATAAAAGAGAGGTGTTGTTGTATGAAAAATGTGTTATTAATAGGTGTGCTAAGTGCCTGGGTTTTAAATACTCCGCAAAGATAAAAAAAAGACGGTAAATAAACCTATTTTTATTCGAAAAAATGCAATTTTAGACCGAAAACTTAGTGAATGGTTGATTTGGGTTTGTGAATGACCATTTTGAGTCGATTATTTTTCGTAAACCAATGTCATTCTAAAATTGCAAAAAAAATGGGGAGAGTGTTGTAATTTTGCACCCCATACGACAGGCACCATTTAATTAGAGGCTTGCATTAGGAATGGGTAAAAGATAACTTGGTTAATTTTACTCGTGTGCGTAGCACGTTCACGGCAATAAAATGCAATTTTGGATTGCATTTTATTTTGTTCATGCCCTAAAACGGCGTTAAACAACGCGCTGCGTTGAACTCAAAATTTGCCTTGCTTCGAAGCAAAATCCTTCGCAAAATCCTTCGCAAAACCTGCCCAAGTTATCATTTACACGTTCCTTACCACTATCATGTTTACAACTTACCGCCGACAACTTCCATTCTTATTGCTATTTATTATTTACTGTATGGCCTTGCTAATACCCGTTATGGATATTGCAGGGCAGTATGCGCACATTTCCATGGAAATGGCCTTGCAAGGCGATTGGCTGCAACCGCATTATATGGGCAAATTATATGAAGAGCAACCGCCCTTATTATTCTGTTTCAACGCACTTTCGTGCCAGTTATTTGGTTTCAACAGCATTGCCTATCGCTTGCCTTCGCTTATTTTTTGGTGTTTGGGCGTGTGGGCGGTGTACCATTTTGGCAAACGTTGGTATAACCCAAAAGTTGGCTATGGCGCAGCCTTAATCATGGCTTCTGCGCAAGGCGCGTTCCTCATGATTAGCGATGTTGGTAGCGATACTTTGCTGACCGCCTTGGTTGCGCTTGCCTTTTGGCAAATCAGCGTCGTCATTCACCGCATACACGAAAACGTCCCCTTAAAAAAGCGTCTTTTTCCCGTTTTTTGGGCGGCAATGGCCGTTGCAGGTGCCTTATTGTCGAATGGCCTTATTGGCGTTTTTTCCCCATTTATTGCCGTTTTAATTTATGCCGCGCTCAATCGGCAAGGGCGTTTACTGCTTCAAGCAGACTGGTTTTTCCTGCTATTTTTCGCTTTTTTGGCTGTTTCGCCCTTTATTTTTGCCTTTTATAACCAGCATCATTCGTCGCTCACAACTATCGCAAGCGAGTTGTGGCACTACTTTTGGGTGCAGCATTTCGGCCATGCTGTAGCAAAAAACAACTTAGAAACTACGTCTAATTTCGGCTATTTTTTCCGCACGATTATTTGGCATTTTCTGCCCTGGGGCATCGTATTGTATGTCGCTGTTTTTCAGCGTTTCCGCGATTTATTTTTATTTTTAAAAGAGTGCAATTTTTTTAAAAATAACACCGAAAACAGCCCCCTAAATAGGCATCTAACTTATGAATGGTTGAGCTTGGCGGGCTTTGTCGTCCCTTTTATAGCCCTGTCGTTTTCACCCTATAAACAGCCCTCCGATATATATGTCGTCTTTCCGATGGCAAGCGTTTTAGTGGCGGTTTATTACCGCAAAATGGTCGATGAAGACCTGCCTACATTTCGTGTATGGACGGCCATTCACTTTTTTATTTCACTTCTTTTGGCTATCGCCGCCGTCGTACTTTGCGAATGGGCGTTTACTAAATGGTGGGCAATGCTGGCGGCTGTTTTGGTTTTTTGCTTCATTATTTACGCCTATTACCGCACCGACGACCCGATGCGCAAACTACGCGGCGTAGCAGTCGGCGGAATGATTGGGTTTAATTTTATTTTAAATGTGCATATTTACCCTACCTTGCTTACCTTTCAAGCAGCATCGGAAGCAGGCAATTATGCAAAAGAAATGAACATCGCGCAAAACCTTTATCAAGACGGCTCGGGCGGCGGCTTGCTCGGCTTTTATAGCAATCGAATTATTCCGGTTTTGACGATAGATTCGGCTATGGCACAGAAGCAACCCATCTATTTTTATGCCGATAAAAACGTTTTAGAGATTTTTTATAAACACCGCTTCACGCAATTCGCCATCGTGAAAACATTTGATAATTATCCTGTAAAACACCCAGGTTTACGCTTTTTAGACGTAGATACTCGCGATAGTATTTTGCAAAAACAGTATTTATTGCGTATAAAATAAGGAACAAAGAGGGAATAATAATAAATTTACTATTTAATATACGTTGTTAGTATAAAAATCCGTACATTTGTATTCTGAATGTAAAACTTCAATAAACTGAACCTTTCACACCATATTTTTTCTCCAAAATGAGCAAACTAACATTCAATTACGGGGGCGAGGAAGTCACTATCCACAAAAGCTCCAGCATGATTGCGGTTAAGAAAAAACCGACAACATCTACAAAAAAGAAAAAAGCTAACGGCACAGACGAAGGCGAACAAAGCGGAAGAATCGGCAGCTTCGACATTATTACGTCGAAGCGAAAAGGCGAAAAAACGGTCGATAAAGCCTTAGACAAAGCGCGTGGAAATGATGATGTTGCGGTCGGCACACACGTCTATCACTTCGAGGAAAACAGCGATGAAAATCCGCTTGTTCCGAATGGCAAGTTGTACATCACGTTCTACGAAGAAGTGAGCGACGAGCGCGAAAACGAACTATTAGAATCGCTCCACTTGGCGATACGCGAAAAGCGCGGACGCGGCGAGTATGTGGTGTCGGTTACGGCAAATTCGCCGAATCCGATTAAATGTGCTATTGCGTTGCAGCAAATGCCCGAAGTTTCGGTCGCCGAGCCGAGCTTGGTGTCGTCTGCCAAATTCCACTCCTTCTCGTTGCCGTCTGACGGTATGCTCAAAGACCAGTGGCATTTGCGCAATACCGGCGTTAGCCAGAAATGGGGCAATGACGTGATGAAACGCGGTGCCGACGCAAAAGTCGTAGATGCATGGCAATGGATGGAAAGTTTGGGCAACCCGAATATCCGCATTGCGGTCAGCGACGACGGCTTCGATGTGAACCACCCCGATTTGAAGGGCGATGGTACAAAAGTTATCGCACCTTGGGATTTTGAAAGTAATACCTCCAATGTCTTGCCGCGTGAGGTAGATGACGACCACGGCACGTCTTGCGCAGGGGTGGCCTTAGCTGCGGCTAATAATTTGGGCGTTCTGGGCGCGGCACCGAATGCGCGATTTATGCCAATGCGTTTCAAATATATTGGCGACGACGAAATAGAGGCGTATTTTAAATACGCTACCGACAACCGAGCGCATATTATGAGCTGCTCGTGGGGAATGTCGAACCCGAACTTCAAACTCTCGACCCGAATGTATGAAGCCATACGCAAAGCAGCCCAAGAGGGCTGGGACGGACGCGGCATCGTTATTTGTTATGCCGCAGGCAATGAAGCACGGCCGATAACGGGCTTTGCTACACACCCCGACATCATTTGCGTCACCTCGTCGAATAGCCAAGATGTGTTTTCTGACGATTACTCGAACTTTGGGCCACAAGCCACGCTTTGCGCACCGTCCAACGGCGGTAGCGGCGATTTGAGCGGCGCAGGCGTTTCCACTACTTTTATGACCGAATTTCTGGGCGAAAACGGCGAGAAAAACTATACCGATGCCTTTGGCGGAACGTCGAGTGCTTGTCCGCTAATTGCAGGAATTTGCGGTTTAATACTCTCCGTAAACCCGAAACTTACGGCAGTGCAAGTGCGCCAAATTATAACAAAAACAGCCGACAAAATCGGCGATAGAAGCGACTATAATAGCAACGGACATAGCGAAAAATATGGCTACGGCCGCGTGAACGCTCTAAATGCCGTGAAATTAGCGGCAGCGATGTCAGGAAGCGTGACGCAAGGCGGCGGCAAAATAGAAATGCCCGTAGAGGTCATCAAACCCGTTGCGCCGCCAAAACCCGCCGTAGTTGTACCCGACAACAGCGGCGACGGCCCCGATAACTCGGTGTGGGACACACCGATGGCAACCGTCAATGTAAAAGAATTGAACGTGCGTATCGGCGCAGGCACCAACTTCCCTATTCAGTATAAATTATCGATGAATTCGCGCATTGAAGTACTAGAAGTTGTCGGGAAATGGGTGCGCATCGGCACGGGTCAATGGGTATTTGCCGACTATTTACTCTTCGATACGCCGCCAAAAAATACAGCTCCCACGCCGCCGCCGCCAAAACCTGCCGTGCCAAAACCTGTTGCGCCGCCACCCGCCGTAAAACCGCCCGCTCCACCCGCCGTAAAACCGCCCGCTCCGCCCGCCGTGACAACCAAAAAAGTAGGTGTCGTGACGGTCAATGGACTGAATGTGCGCAGCGGCGCAGGCACGGGTTTCTCGCCCATTCGCAAACTCGCTATTCACGCGCACGTCACGGTCTTAGAAAAATCAGGCGATTGGTATCGAATCGGAGAGAACGAATGGGTTTTTGCAAAATATATTCAAGTGTAGCGGAAAATGAAGTATGATAACCTTTTTTTGAACTAAATAGGAACTAAATAACTCCCCTTACGCACGACTGCACAAACCGCGTAGCAGTGACCGATATAGTAGCGTTGGGGTTTTAACCCAACGCCGAAAGATAACAACAACATTAAGTAAGTGCCGTTGGCACGACCGATGTATCAAACCATAAGGTTAGCACCTATTATAAGGGTTAAAATCGGCCGTCGCAATGCGACTTGATACTCTTTTCTTTTAAGCATTGAATTGCCTTCGGCTGCTATCGCTACCGAGCGCGTTGCCTTGGAAATTGAAAATTAAGATTGAGTTCACCTCTCTTTTGGGAGGCTGGTTGGGTCAAAAAAAAATTTTTGTTAATGGTGAATAAAATGAAACGCGGCGCAACTCTCG
>JBEEMU010000403.1:0-5069 GCA_041192485.1 Bacteroidota bacterium
TTGCGACAAGCAACACGCCGACGGTAAATTGTAGCAACGCGACCGCCGTTTTATCGGCTTCGGGTGCAGCAAACTACGCTTGGTCGAGCGGCATAACAACGGTAAACCCTGCGATAAACACAACTTACACGGTGACGGGAACGGCTGCAAATGGTTGCACCGCTACGGCTACAGTTGCCGTAAACGCTGATTTTAGCGCACCTATGCCAAGCATCACAGGGAATTTGCGGTTTTGTGCAGGCAGCACGACTACGCTTACCGCAACAGGCGGCAGCACCTATAATTGGAGTGCTAATATTTTAAATGCACAAAATAATAAAGCAATAATTAGTAATGCAGGCATTTATAGCCTAACAGTAACAGCTGTAAATGGCTGTACGGCAATAGCAACAGCTGTAGCAACCGTTATTATTGCGCCTACGGTATCGGCAGGGCGCGATACAACAATAAACTTAGGCGAAACTATCTTGCTACACGGCGCAGTAAATGGCAATGTAACAGGTTTGACTTATCATTGGTTGCCAACCAATTTATTTGCAAATTCGCAAACAAAAAATCAAACAGTAAGCCCAGCGGTAAGCACAACTTATACGTTTTATATAGAAACGCCCGAAGGCTGCCGCTCAAACAACGCTCCTATAACCGTGACTTTAGGGCTTGAATTGCCCTGCATGATGTCGCAAGAAGGCATCACGCCAAATAGCGACGGCATAAACGACACTTGGGAATTGCCTTGCTTGGCGAACATTGAAAATACCTTAGAAGTATATAATCGCTGGGGACAATTGCTTTATACTGCGCAAAATTATACAGGAAAATGGGGCGGTGTATCAAATGGGCAAATTTTGCCAGACGCAACATATTACTATATTATAAAAGTAAAACTACCCACAAATTTGTATCATATTTATAAAGGAACTATTACAATTATTAGATAAGCATGATGCTATAAATATTTTGTATTAGCTTCTTATAATTTAGGGTATTAAATAAATAAAACAGTATCTTTTTAAAAAATAAACAATTTTTATAAAAAAACTGCCACAATATATTTTATTGTAGCAGTTTTTTTTATGTTTAAAATAAAGTTTTATTCTTTTGAAATAGTTTTTTATCTTTTTTATATAAAATTTTATAAAAATTAAATTTACTTTAAAGAAAAATATTATCTGACAAAAACAAAGAGCCATCTAATAAAAACAAAGAGTCATCTGATAAAAATAGATAATCATATGATAAAAGCTAAGAATCATCTAATAAAAACAGGAAATCATCTGATAAAAATAGAAAATCATCTGATAAAAGCTAAGAGTTATCTAATGTAAAAAAATAATCATCGAATAAAAATAAAATATTAACTACTAAAAACAAAGCATTAACTACTAAAAACAAAGCATTAACTAATTTACATTACATATATACATTTTATTATACAGAAATAACGCTGAAATCATTAAATATTAACGGAATTATCGGGTTCTTGGCTAACACCAAAAGTGAGTAGGTGCAGCGCACCATAATATTTGTAGCAAAATCAAAAGTAAAATATGTCAAGGTGCAGCGCACCGTAATCTAATATGTTGGTTATCCGTCGCTTATATATTTCGGTGCGCTGCACATAAGGCATAACTCCTACTAAAAATGCTACAAATATTTAAGGTGCGCTGCACCAATAAAGTACGTTTAGCCAACTACCCGATAGTTTCGAATATTAAATAACAAAAAATTGAAACCTGTTGAATATAAGCAAAAATAAAAACAACCATAAAGTGATTAAATAAAATGTATCTATATTATAGATGCTATGCACAGTTTTAGCAGCTGCTACTTCAACCTGCCTCACAAAACAAATTTATCAAAGAATACTTAAAGCAGGCTTAAAAATGACAAAAAAAATGCCCCTTTCGTTACCAAAAAGAGCATTTTTGAACAAAGAAAATTAAAAAATATTTAAGCGACAAATAAAACAAACAACTAACGCTCTGATATTGCGCCATTGCCGTTATTCGTAATATTCTTTTGTGTAGGCTTGCCTGAATAGCTTAGGCTGCCGTTGCCCGAATGGTCAATAGTTAAGGTATTAGAAGCATAAACACGGGTACGTCCGTTTGCATTATTAGTCAGCGTTAATACCTCGGCTTTCAGCTCTTCGGCATCTAATGCGCCGTTATTATTATTGGTAATAACAAAGGTTTCGGCATTGCCTGAAAAATGCACACTGCCGTTGCAATTAGACTCTACGAGCAAGGTAGCCGTATGAAGCCCAAGAGTCGTTCTACCATTATTATTTAGCTCAACAATCAATTTATTGGTGGTGCTAACATCGCCTTTGATGCTGCCATTGCAGCTACTAATCAGGCGATTAATATCTTTAAAATAGATAGTCACTTTGCTTGCGCCCGATGAAGTAGTGGTTTCCCACCACGATTCGCCACTTTCTTCCACCACTAATTTACTGCCTTCATTGTGGCAGTTAATGCGCTTCTGCTTGGCTTCCGACATTTTCAGCACAACCTTGTTTTCATCGCCTTGCACTAAAACAACGTCATAGTTCAGATTGACCTCTAACTGTGAAAAGTCTTTCACCTCGATTGTTTTGGTGCTGCTGCTGCTCTCGCCATTCGCAGCGGTACTGCCATCTTGGCCATTCGCCGTTTGCAACATGCACGACGTTGCCACAAACGACAACACCGATACACACGCACATAAGATAATTAATTTTTTCATACGAAAATAGTGAAAATAAATGATAAAAATGAAATTATAATCGTATAACGTATAAATAGCAGGAAAGTTACAGCAAGTAGGAAATTTAAGTAAAAATCTCACTTTACGCAAACGATGTACGACTGCCGCGTTTCTGGCTCGTGGGCTTCGCGCCGCCTTGCTTTCAGTGGCTGGTGGACTTCAGTCCGCCCTGCTTTCAGTATCATTCAAAACGACTAAAAAAAGGGCTATGAAAGGGAGCGAATTATTTTTTTCAGTAAAAATATTTTTTTTTATTAAAAGAATGCCATAAATCCGAATAAAATTCCGTTTCTTTGCAGTTGAATAATGAAATACGATGCTTTATTATAGGTCAAAAATCCCCTCACTTCTGTTCAAAAAGACCACACCAATTTAATCATTTTTAAACACATTAAAACCCAAGTCAATTTTATCATGAAACGAATTTTATCTGGACTCTTCCTACTCCTTGCCATCGTAAATCGCAGCTTTGCGCAAAGCGGCGACGTGATGATGCAAGCCTTTAACTGGAACTCGTCCACGAATACCACAGGTTGGTATAATGTGGTGAATTCCAAAGTTGCCGATATGAAAAATGGCGGTATCAACACTATTTGGTTGCCGCCGCCTGGCACGTCGGGCGCACGCGAGGGCTATTTGCCCGTCGAATACTATAATTTATATTCGGCTTATGGCTCGCAAGCGCAATTGCAAACGCTTATCGGCAACCTGCACACCAACGGCATGAAAGCTCTTGCCGACATCGTTATCAATCACCGCAACGGGAAAACCAGTTGGGGCGATTTCCAAAACCCTGCCTGGGGCTGTTGGGCGGTTTGCAATAATGACGAGTGGACGGGGCGTTGCGGCGGCAACGACACGGGCGACAGCTATGCCGCAGCTCGCGACATCGACCACACGAATCAGCAAGTGCGTACCGACATCACGGCTTGGATGCAGTGGCTAAAAGGCACTATCGGCTTTGACGGCTGGCGCTACGATTTTGTAAAAGGCTATAACGGCTATTATGTGAAATTGTATAACGATGCCACGCAACCTTATTTTTCGGTCGGCGAACTCTGGGACCCAAACCGCCAAGCTATTCAAAACTGGATTGATGCCACGCAACAAAGTTCGGCAGCCTTTGATTTTGCCACAAAAGGCATTCTGCAAGACGCTTTAAATAATAATAGCTTCGGCGGGCTGAACGTGAACGGCCAAGCGGGCGGTTTAATTGGCTGGTCGCCTGCGCGGTCGGTTACTTTTTTGGATAACCACGATACAGGGAGCAGCCAAAATCTTTGGCCATTTCCAGGTACAAAGGTGCTGCAAGGCTACGCTTACATCTTAACACACCCTGGTATTCCGATGATTTTCTGGGATCATTATTTCGATTGGGGACACAAAGTGGCGATTGATGCCATGATTGCGGTGCGCAAAAACAATGGCATTACCTCTACGAGCGCGTTGAGCATTCAAGCGTCAACGGGCGGTTTGTATGCAGCGATTATCGATAATAAAGTGGCAATGAAAATAGGCTCAAGCAGCTGGTCGCCCACAGGCACAGGTTGGTACTTGAAAACTTATGGGACAGATTATGCGATTTGGGATAAAATTGCGCCCGCTCCCGCACCTGTTGTGACGGTCAATCCGGCAGGCGGAACGTTTGTAGGTAGCAAAACGGTGACTATCTCGGCAACTGATGCAAGCGGCACAACCCCCACTATTTACTATACCTTAGACGGCACTACCCCAAGCACGAGCAGCACGAGCGCGGTAGGAACAACGACTATGACAATTGCTTCGACAAAAACACTCAAAGTTTTTGCTAAAAATACAGCGAATGTAAGCAGTGCGGTGCAAACATTTGTATTTACAATCACGCCAAACGATGTAACACCACCCGTTTTAAGCGTAAACCCTCCGGGGCCATATACTGGCGCAGCAACAACTGTAGCATTGAGCGCAACAGACGATAGCGGCGTAGTGCCTACCATTTATTACACGATAGACGGCTCCACTCCTACCCTATTGTCGGCTTCGGGAGCTTCGCCGATTACCTTAAATGTAGCAACTACCAAAACCATCAAAGCCTTTGCTCGCGATAATGCGAATAACGTATCAGCCTCACAATCACATACTTACACCATTTCTACCGTAGCACCAACGGGTTTTACTGTTTATTTCAAAAAACCAACTGCTTGGAATGCCGCTTGGATTCACTATTGGAGCGCGTTGCCAGCAGGAGCCTTAGCAAACTGCGTTTGGCCTTGCGCGGCGATGACTCCGCACACGACCGCAGGTTGGTATAAATATGCCTTTACAGGAATTAATAGCACTAA